>JBATHJ010000518.1:0-3212 GCA_049666625.1 Gammaproteobacteria bacterium
ACCCACGGGCGAGTCACTTTCTTTGTATGGATTACATCCCTGTAATCCACCCTTCGGGCTGCGCTTCGCGCGTGTTAAATCGCTCCCGGCGATTTAAATCTACAGCAACAAAGAAAGTAACCAAAGACTAAATTCGCCTGGAGCGAATTTGAACAGCTGTTTTATAGCTGGCCTGAAAGGCAAAACACAGGACGTGTTTTGTAAAATGCCGCCCAAATAGCTCGTTCCATGCAAACAACGCATGGAATTCCCGATCCGCGTCACTTTGCTTACGCGTCGTCTCGATGCGCGTCCTGCGCACGAGACTCAATCGGGCGTCCTGCCCGATTGCCGCTACCAAAGTGCCACGGATCGGCAAGCTATAAGGGTCATAAAATGAATCAAAGCGAATAACTAATACAAACGATGAATAACTACAGAGGCCAGGGACACAATACTGATTTATGGTATTTTAAACAGGCAGGCAAAAACAACTGTGTATTATGTCCCCATAGTTGATACTCCCATAATCAGACCGGAGATAATCAAATGTTGAAACGTCCTCTCATTGCAATCGTTGTCATTTTCATCACCTGGTCGATCCTCGACTTTATTATCCATGGCATATTTCTTCAGGCCACCTACGAAGCGACTGCCAATTTATGGCGGCCGATGGAAGACATGGATATGCCACTGATGTACGCTGTCACTTTGGTGTACACAGTGTGCTTCGTCATGATCTACGCAATTTTTGTCACTGATAAGTCACTCACGGCCGGGATACAGTTTGGCGCGTTGTTCGGCATCGCTGCGGGTATCTCGATGGGTTTCGGTTCCTATACATACATGCCTATCCCGCTGTCACTGGCATGGAGCTGGTTTGCCGGCACCCTGTTCGAAGCTATCGTGGCCGGGGCCCTCGCGTCTCTAATATTGAAGCCAAAACCGTAGGGCGCAATAACCAGCGGGCATTGCGCCGAATGTTAAGGGAATAACACAACTATGCCAGATTACCGACGCGCCTGGCGCAAGGGCGGCACCTATTTTTTTACGGTTAATTTGCTCGAGCGGCAAGGCAACGACCTGCTCACGGAAAATATCGATCTATTGCGGGACTCTGTCAGGCGTGTACGTCGCGCCCATCCTTTCATCATCCACGGCTGGGTTGTGTTGCCTGATCATTTGCACTGTGTGATTGAGTTACCACCGGGCGACGATAATTTTCCAGCGCGATGGCGCTTGATTAAAATGGGTTTCTCAAAAGCATTACCAAAAATAGAACGGCGATCAAAGGTTCGTGTGGCACGCGGTGAACGTGGCATATGGCAACGCCGATACTGGGAACACCTGATTCGCGATGACGCAGATTATCGGGCGCATATGGATTATGTTCATATTAATCCCCTGAAACATCGACTGGTTAAACGCGTTGCAGACTGGCCGTATTCAACGTTTCATCACTGGGTAAAACAGGGCATTTACCCGCCTGACTGGGCTGGCGATGCATATGAAACAGTATTACCTTATAAAGACTGACATACGGCGCAATGCCCGTTGGTTATTGCGCCCTACTGTGGGGCGGTGGTCAACGCCGTAGGGTGCTATAACCAACGGGCATTGCGCCACACCTTCCAGGCGCATAGCCGGGGATGATGCTCATTCCCGGCAATCGCGCGTATTGTGTCCCCAAACTCGGTGAACTCACGTAAAATGCCCAGCTGCCGTGGTTCCACCCGTACCGGAACTTCCCGCATCAACCCTGATCAATGAAATTCAAATTAGATAAACAGGTTGTATAGATGAATTGTGTTACCCGCTTTATTGCACTTGCTTGCGTCCTGATGATCACCGCCTGCGGCCAGGACGATGCGCCCTCCGAAGCACCGCAGAATGTGACGCTAAGCGCCGGCGAAAGCCTCGTGGTCGTCGACTGGGACGTGGTCGCGGGACACACCTACTGGGTGTACTACAAAGAAGGCAGCAGTGTCAGCCAGGATGTTAAAGACAGAACCTTCTACAGCGTGTCGCCGCCCTACCTGGTCACTGGCCTGAGCAATGATACCCAGTATGCGTTTTCAGTGACGGCCAGCATCGGCACCAGCCCGACAGGACCGTTCTCACCAGCACTCACGGCTACACCGCGTTTGCTCAGCCCCGCGATTGCCTGGTTTGAAGGCACCTCGTTGACTGTCAACGATCTGCGCAGCATTGCCTACGGCGTCAATACCTATGTCATAGCCGGTGATGCAGCCACCGTGTTTGTCGGCAGCTACAGCTACACCGAAGACAGCGGCGTCACCGGCTGGCAGGCACCGACATCGATCGCCCTGACAACCGGCACCAACCTGACCGCTGTGGTTTATGACGGCACGCAGTTCGTCGCACTCGGCGATGATGGATCGGTGATTAAAAATTCCGCTACCGATAGCCTGACCTGGACAGCTGCCACCGCAATCAGCGGCGCGCCTGCAATGAACGCGCTCACCATCGGCGCAGGCAAATATGTCGCGGTTGGCGACGCAGGTGCGATTTACACCAATACATCGCCGGGCGTTACGCTTGACTGGACCGCCCAAACCTCGGGCACGGCGAATAATTTGCATGGCATTGCTTATGTGAATAGCCAGTTCATCGCCGTCGGTGAAAACGGCAGCCTGCTCAGCAGCACTGACGGCATCAGCTGGACCACGCAAACTTCAAATACCGCCAACACACTCAGGCAGGTCGCTTACGGTGCAGATAACTACGTGGCTGTCGGTGATGCCGGCACAATCGTTTCCAGCCCGGATGGCATCAGCTGGACTGAGCAAACACCGCCTACAGGGGAAAGTTTCCGCAGTATCGTGTTTGGTATCGATGCACAGTTTATTGCCGTGGGCACTACCGGCACACTGGCGTATAGCACCACGGGTGCTGAGGGCAGCTGGGCAATTGCGAATGCCGGTGTTATCGATTTGAACAGTATTGCGCGTAATGCGGTGTTTATTGCTGTGGGGGCTGCCGGGGCTAATGTTAGTGGGAAGTAAATAGCAGGCTTGGGTTCGACGGGAAGCACCTGTCTACCTTCAAATCCCGTCATTGAGTGTTGGCACACTGATAGCGGGCAGCTGATTGTCGTAAATCGTGGTAGTGGGTAGTCGCACCCACGGGCGAGTCACTTTCTTTGTATGGATTACATCCCTGTAATCCACCCTTCGGGCTGCGCTTCGCGCGTGTTAAATCGCTCCCGGCGA
>JBATHJ010000519.1:0-4834 GCA_049666625.1 Gammaproteobacteria bacterium
GCCTTGAAGATGGCGACCGATCATTCGCCCGGCTGGTGAAAGACTACAGCGGCGATATTCCCACGGTCGCTATGTTGAAATCACTGCAAGCCGCCGGTTGCGTAGAAAGCCGCAATGGCAGTGTGCACCTGATCAAGCATGCCTATGTACCCGGCAATGACTCCACCGAGATACTCAATATCCTGGGCACCGACACGAACGAACTGATCAATACCATTGATCACAACCTGACCTGCGCCAGCGAAGACCGCTACTTCCAGCGCAAGGTCTCAAATCACAGGCTCAGGCTCGACGCTATTTCCGAATTCAGAAAGTACCTGCGCTCGCACTCACAGGCGCTACTCGAAAACCTGGACAGCTGGTTGTCCGCAAACGAATCACACGATGATGCTGAATCGCGCTATGTCAGCCTCTCGGTTTTTTACTACGAACAGGATCCCGACAGGGAGGAAAAATCATGAAAACATTATTTTATAAAACAGCATTATCAGCTGCGATTGCTGCATCACTCATTTCATGCGGTGGCGCGGGAAGCGGTGTCGCCGGTATTGGCGGCAGCGGCTTTGTCGCCACAGGTGCTATTACCGGTTTTGGTAGCGTATTTGTCAACGGGATTGAATTTGAAACCAGCAGTTCCACATTCGATGTCGATGGCAGCTCGGGTACACAATCTGATCTTGCGGTAGGCATGATAGTCAATGTAAGTGGCTCTATAAACAGCGATGGCGTCACCGGTAACGCCACTAGCATCAGCTTTGATGACCAGTTGCAGGGCCCGGTGGCGAGCGTTTCTCTTGCTGATGATAACGATAATCGTACACTTACAATTCTTGGAACCACGGTGCGCATCAATGCGGTCAGTACATTGTTTGATGTGTCCGGTGCACTACCGCCAACTGTGTTTAATTTTGATAATATTGCAGCTGGCAACAGTGTTGAAATCAGCGGCTTCTTCAATGATTCTGGCGTATTAATCGCAACACGTGTCGAGCTCAAAGCAACTGCATTCAGCCCCAGCAATATTGTCGAGCTCAAGGGCACGATCTCTGGACTTGCCAACACCACGTTCACGGTAAACGGTGTCAATGTTGATGCTTCCAGCGCGCAGCTTGATGATCTTCCTAACGGCCTGGTGGATGGTGCGTTTGTTGAAGTAAAAGGCACATGCTCTGATGCAAGTTGTAGCACTCTTAGCGCAACACGTGTCGAAGGCGAAGACAACTCGATTGATGACAGCAATAAAGTCAGCATCGAGGGCATTATCACGGACTTCGTGAATAACAGCAGCTTCAAGATTGGAGGCGTCAGCGTCGATGCATCCAGCGCAACATTCTCACCAGCTACACTGGTGCTGCGTGATAACTTGCTGATCGAAGTTGAAGGCCCGGTGGTTGGCGGTGTTCTCCAGGCGACCTCGGTTGAGATACGTGGTAGTAATGCAAAAGTACACGCCAAAGTGAGCGCGATTACAGCCGACGGTATTGAAGTTGCATTCACCGGCACAGGCAATACAACCCAGACCATTGCAGTCACGATTACCAGTGACACCGAGGTAAAAGACCCGTTCGCTATGAATGACTTTGTCAAAATTCAAGGGTTTGAAAACGAATCCGGCGGCGTCACGGCAACCGAACTCGAGGTCAAAAGTTCTGATGATGACGTTATCGTGCAGGGCAATATGACAGTCTTTATCGCTGATACCTCTGTCACCGTACTGGGCGTCACATTTGATATCGACTACAACGGTGATACTGGTGAAACGGATTACGAAGACGACGCGGATGCACATCTCACAGAACCTCAGTTCGTGAGTGCTGCACCACTGGGATCACTGATAAAAATCAAGGATGACAAAAATAATCTGAACGGCACTGCCGATGAAATCGACATAGAACTCGATTAACCCGGATCACATGGCATGCACAGGGATGTGCCTGGCCGATACCGACCCGTCTATAAACCAGGTCAATCCTCTTTAACTGTCTGCAGAGCATGTACCAGCGCCTGCGTACCCAACTGTCCGTGACCAAGCTGCTGTACTTTTTTGTACAAGGCGTGTGCCAGCGCGAGCCCGGGCAGTTTCAGTTCAAGATGTCCGGCTTCCGCCAGCGCAATCCCCAGATCTTTCACAAAATGATCCACCATGAATCCCGGCGCATAATCATTTTGATTAATCCGCGGCGCAAGATTTTCCAGCGTCCAGCAACCGGCGGCACCGGGACGAATAGCATTGACCAGGCGTTCACAGTCCAGCCCGGATTTCGCGGCGTAGACCAGGGCTTCACACACCCCGATCATGGTGCCGGCCACCACCAGCTGGTTGCACATCTTGGTGTGCTGGCCGTTGCCCGCGACGCCCATGTAGTTCACTGACCTGGCCATGCAATCGAACAACGGGCGCACGCGTTCGACCACTGCCTCGTCACCACCCGCCATGATTGACAAGGTGGCATTGCGTGCGCCCACATCTCCGCCGGACACGGGCGCATCCACGGCACTGGCGCCGAGCTGGTGTGCGCGCGCTGCAATCTGTAGCGTCAGGCTGGGCGGCGTGGTCCCCATATCAACCAGCACTGCATTGTTACGCAGCGCGCTAAAAATTCCTGCCGCGCCAAAATACACCTGCTGCACTTCATCGGGCACGCCCACCATGGTAAAAATAATGTCGGCCTGGGCCGCAACCTCGGCCGGGGTCGCACACCAGTGCGCACCCCTGGCAACCAGGCTGTCGGCTTTCGCAGCTGTGCGTGTATTTATAAAGAGTGTGTAACCTGCATCGAGCAAATGTCCGCACAGCGGCTCGCCCATCACACCCGCGCCGATCCAGCCAGCCAGTGGTTTTTCAGTCTTCATATTTCCCCAGTCATTTCAGGCTATAACACCGGCGCATTTTGTTACAATGCGCCGCCATGAACGCACCTACATTACAGGCCCTGATTTTTGATGTCGATGGCACGCTCGCCGATACCGAGCGCGATGGCCACCGCGTCGCATTCAATGCCGCCTTCGATGAATTTGGTTTTAGCTGGCACTGGAACGTAAAGACCTACGGTGAACTGCTCGCGGTTACCGGTGGCAAGGAACGCATGCGCCATTATTATGAGCATTACGCTGAAGCCTCGAACATAAACGATGATTTCAAATTACGTATCGATGAACTGATCATCGAACTGCATAAATCCAAAACCCGGCACTATACCGAGTTGCTGGCCACCGGCGCCATTCCATTACGCCCGGGTGTCGAACGCCTGCTCAATGAAGCACGCGCCAAAGGACTGCGCCTTGCGATTGCAACCACCACCACACCGGAAAATGTGACCGTGCTGCTAGAACACACCCTCGGCAAGGAATCCATCGACTGGTTTGAAGTCATCGCCGCCGGCGACATTGTCCCGGCGAAAAAGCCGGCACCCGATATCTATACTTACGCACTCGAAAAAATGCAGCTCGATGCCGACGACTGCCTTGCGTTCGAAGATTCTGAAAATGGTATACGTTCATCGCAGGGTGCAAACCTCACCACTATTGTTACTGTCAATGACTACACCCATGATCATGATTTAAGTGGCGCGGCACTGATACTCGACAATATGGGTGAACCCGATCATCCCTTTGAAGTACTGGCTGGCGAGGTCTATGGCAACACCATGGTGAATGTCGGCCTGCTGCAGAAACTGCACGCCGCGACGCGTGCCTGACAGCACAATTCTGCTCTACCTGGTGACCGGTGTATTCGCCGGCATTGCCAGCGGCCTGCTCGGGGTCGGTGGCGGACTGATTATTGTCCCGGTGCTGTTTTTTATTTTCAATGCCCAGGGCTTCGACGCACAGTACGTCATGCATCTTGCACTGGCGACCTCGCTCGCCACCATCATCATTACCTCGATCTCTTCAAGCCGCGCCCACCACAAGCGCGATGCCGTGCTCTGGCCACTGGTGACAAAACTGGCACCCGGTATTGTCATCGGTTCGTGGCTGGGCGGATTGCTGGCCACACATCTGCACAGTGATATTCTCAAACCCGTGTTCGGAATGTTTGAAATCCTGGTGGCGCTGTACATGCTCAGCAAATACAAACCTGTCGAGCACCGCAGTGAGATCAGCACGGGTCGAAGCAGCGCGGGCGGGGTTGTCATCGGTGCGATTTCGGCCATTGTCGGCATTGGCGGTGGCACCCTGACAGTGCCATTTTTACTCTGGCATGGCATTGGCATGCGCAACGCGGTGGCAAGCTCGGCTGCCGTGGGCCTGCCGATTGCACTTGCCGGCACCGCAGCCTATGTTTTAAATGGCTGGGGAATGCAGTTTATTGCCAATGACCAGGTCGCATTTACCTTTGGCTACGTGCACGTCACCGCGTTCCTGTCGATTATTGTCACCAGTTATCTGTTCGCTCCGCTTGGCGCCAAACTTGCCCATACATTGCCCGAAGCCCGTCTTAAACAGGTATTCGCGATTGTTCTGCTGCTGATCGCATCCAGGTTAATACTCAGCTGACCTCCTCGGTCAGCTTCATCCAGCCGCGAACATACGC
This sequence comes from Gammaproteobacteria bacterium, assembly GCA_049666625.1. GTDB lineage: Bacteria > Pseudomonadota > Gammaproteobacteria > SZUA-229 > SZUA-229 > JASBSR01. Next base: position 4,535 of record JBATHJ010000519.1, read on the forward strand.
GAAGCTGTTGATTGATTTACTGAAAAATAGTGTTGCAGGCTGAAGCGTCAGGCAGCAAACTCAGGATCACAAATCAAAATCTGGGGGGTGGGATGATGTCTTTTCTATATAACGAGGAACTTGGCAGGCTGATACTACGACTCACCGTGGGTGGGCTGATGCTGTTTCACGGCGTCGCAAAAATCCTGCATACCGGTACGATTGATTTTATCAGCGGCCGCCTGGTTGAGGCCGGGCTGCCGGGCATGATCGCCTACGGCGTATATGCGGGTGAAGTGCTGGCGCCGGTGATGCTGATTC
>JBATHJ010000520.1:0-2092 GCA_049666625.1 Gammaproteobacteria bacterium
GTTCCGGACTGGTTGAGTTTTCGCAGCGCTTTCCACAGCGTTATTTCGATGTCGGTATCGCCGAACAGCATGCGGTCACGCTCGCTGCAGGCATGGCCTGTGAACAGCTCAAGCCGGTGGTGGCGATTTACTCCACGTTTTTACAGCGCGCCTACGACCAGCTGATCCATGATGTCGCATTGCAAAACCTGCCGGTGCTGTTTGCTATCGACCGCGCCGGGCTGGTGGGCGCCGATGGCCCGACCCACACCGGTGCCTACGACATCAGTTTCCTGCGCTGCATTCCCAACATGGTGATCATGACGCCGGCCAATGCGGTCGAAACCCGTGCCATGCTGACTGCCGGTTTCCTGCACGACGGCCCCTGCGCGGTGCGCTATCCACGCGGATCTATTCACGGTGATGTACCGGGCAATACCCTGCAGGCAATGACCTTTGGCAAGGCCGACATCTGCCGCCGCGGCAAGGATATCGCCCTGCTGGTGTTCGGCACCCTGCTCGAAGCTGCTGCCGAAGTGGCTGAAGAACTCGATGCCACGCTGGTGAATATGCGTTTCGTCAAACCGCTGGATGGCGCCTGTATCGACGAGATCGTGGCCAGCCACCGGCTGATTGTGACCGTCGAAGACAATGCCATCGCCGGCGGTGCAGGCAGCGCGGTGGGCGAATATCTCGACCAGCACGGCCACCACGTGCAACGCCTGCAGCTGGGCTTTCCTGACCGCTTTGTCGAACACGGCGCACCGGCCGCACTGGCCGCCGAATGGGGGCTGGACGCCGAGGGCATGTTGCAGCGCATCCGCGGCCATTTAAATGATGAATTGCTTATATAGCTCGATTCAATTAAAATCCTACTGTTTTACTCAAGTATTCACCTTAACCTGAATTGTATATATGGCCGCCCGTTACCAGCTGAAAGTTGTTACTGAATTTGCTTCAGCGCACACGCTCCGCGGCTACCCCGGTGCCTGCAGTCGCATGCATGGCCATAACTGGAAGCTTGAGCTTGAAGCCGTGGCCACTGCGCTGGATGAAATCGGCATGGGGGTGGACTTCAAGCAGATGAAAAATGCGGCCAATACCGTGGGTGATGAACTCGACCATCGTTATCTCAACGAGCTCGAACCGTTTAAGGACATCAATCCCACGGCCGAGAATATCGCCGCCTACATGTTTCGTGAAATCTCGGCACGGCTCAACAGTGACACCATCCGGGTGAGCGCGGTGACCCTGTGGGAAACCGATCGCGCCTGTGTTAGATACAGTGAAGAGAACCAGCTATGAGCGATGTGATAGATACCAAACCGACAGATGCCGAGGACATGGTTGATGTGCAAAGCAGCCGTGACCTGCGCGCCATCAATATCGACAAGGTCGGCATCAAGGATATTCTGCACCCGATCCAGGTCAAAGACCGTCTCGGCAATATCCAGCACACTGTCGCCAATTTCAACATGTATGTTGCGCTGCCGCACAATTTCAAGGGCACGCACATGTCGCGCTTTGTTGAAATCCTCAACAACCATGAATGGGAAATCACGGTAGATTCATTCAAGGTTATGCTGTCTGAAATGACCAGCCTGCTCGATGCAGACATTGGCCATATCGAAATGAAATTCCAGTTTTTCATCAATAAAAAAGCGCCCGCGTCCGGCGTACAAAGCCTGATGGATTACGCGGTGACCTTCATCGGTGAACGCAAAGACAACAAAAACCACATTACGATACGTGTTGTGGTGCCGGTCACCAGCCTGTGCCCGTGTTCGAAAAAGATTTCAGAACGTGGCGCGCACAACCAGCGCTCACATGTCACGCTAGAAGTCAGTACTGAAGAATTTATCTGGATTGAAGAGCTCATCGACATCGTCGAAAGTGAAGCGTCCTGCGAGCTTTATGGCCTGCTTAAACGCCCCGACGAAAAAATGGTGACCGAGCGCGCGTATGATAATCCAAAATTTGTTGAAGACATGGTGCGTGATGTCGCGGCACGTTTCAATGATGACAAACGCATTGTGGCGTATACGGTCTCATCAGAAAACTTCGAGTCGATACACAACCATTCGGCTTACGCACTGATCGAGAAAGACAAACG
>JBATHJ010000521.1:0-2020 GCA_049666625.1 Gammaproteobacteria bacterium
AAATTGTAATAGGTCATGGCGATGATCAGCCTGTCAGGACGGCCGAGGTCGAGCAGCAGAATCACCAGGCCACCGGCGAGCAGGGCAATCGCCAGCAGCGCAGACAGTCGCGCCATGGGCTCGTAGATTTTTTTGCCAAATACCGAGGCAATCGAGGCGACATTGAGCGCGCCAGATGCTGCAACAATCAGGAATACCGCGAACACATGCGGTGTGCCCCAGACGATCTGGTTGGTCATACCGGTCACATGGTGACCGTTGTGCTCCATGTACCAGGTCGCCAGCAGGCCGATCAGCATGATCACACCAAGACCCGCGAGCATGCCGTAGTAGGCTACGCTTTGACCTTTAATTGCAGTGTATTCGATTTTTTTCATCTAAAACGTCTCTCTTAAAACTAGATGCCCTGGTAACGTACGCCGGTATTGAGGCCAAGATCGGCGCGCAATTGTTTGCCGCCGTGTTTTTTCAGCTCTATCGAAAGCGCGCTGTTTGGGTCTTTCATGTCGCCAAAGATCATGGCGTTATGATTGTCGGCGGTACAGGCTTCCACGCAGGCAGGGATACCATCTTTGTCAACGCGGTGAACGCACATGGTGCAGGATTCGACCGTGCCTTTGCCGCGCGGTGCTGACAGTGTCTGGTTAGTCAGTTCTTCATGCACGAATGAGCGTGCCTTGTAGGGGCAGGCCATCATGCAATAACGACAACCAATACAAATATGCTTGTCGACTAATACAATGCCATCTTCGCGCTTGAATGAAGCGCCGGTCGGGCAGACATCCACGCATGGCGGGTTTTCGCAATGCTGGCACAGCAAGGGTAATGAGTGTTCATGGCCCGTGCTTTTTTCTTTCAGCGTGACCTTGCGAATATATTGCGCATCCGTCGTCGGACGGCCCAGGCCTTCGAGGCCATGCTCTTCATTACATGCATCAACACAGGCGGTGCAGCCTTTGGCGCACTTGTTGGTGTCGATCAACATGCCCCAGCGGGTATCGCTGGTGACAGGTTTGTCATCCGGCCTGGCCTGTGCACTATGCAATAACACGCCCGGTGCAATGGTGACCGTGCTGGCGAGTGCAACCTTGGCAATAAAGTCACGTCTTGAGTTGTTGACGCAGTCGCTCATTATTGAATGCTCCCGTTGCCAGATTGTGCAGTCAGCATGTCGTGCATTTGCTGATTCAGTGCCTGTTCTTTATTGCCACGCTTTATGTATTTCTGCGGGCGATCAGCATGACATTCAAAGCAGTCGATTTGCACCGATGCATACTGATGGCAGGCGTTGCAGAAATGCTCTTCGCTGTTGTGGTCGGCAATGTTGCCGTTTTCATCGGGCTCTATATGGCAGTCAATGCAATTTGCCAGGCTGTAGGTTTCCGTGCGGATACCTTCGTGCACGGTTTTATCGCGCTGGTGCAGAATGTAGTTCATGTGATTTCTGCGCATTTCATCTTCAGGCTGAACGCATTTTACGCCTTCACCTTTCGGTTCATGTATCTTGGGAAAGGGCGTATCTGCCGATGCTTTACCCGAAAGCATCAGCATCAACATGCCGCAGAAGATTGTCAGTTGCAGAAAACGCTTGATCATGATTCTCGCCTTGTAGCTTACTCGCCCAGTGCCATGTCGATGTAACCCGTGGGGCATACGTCGGCACAGATGTGGCAACCAATGCACTTGTTGTAGTCGGTATCGACATAACGACCCGTGGTACTTTCGGTCTTCTTCACGCGGAATACAGCGTCCTGCGGGCAGAAGATCACGCAGTTGTCACACTCGAAGCACATACCGCAGCTCATGCAACGACCAGCTTCAGCAATGGCTTCTTCTTCGCTATAGCCGATCTGGCGTTCTGCAAAATGGCCCAGCACTTCTTCCGCTGTTGGTACAACAACTTTACGCTGGATACGCGGTGTGAAAGCAAAATGCCCCAGGAACAGCTGGTCAGCAGAAATAATCTCCTGCGCAGAACGGTCTTCATAGTTATGAATCGCGTATTTCTGATGATCAGTAC
>JBATHJ010000522.1:0-4413 GCA_049666625.1 Gammaproteobacteria bacterium
GTGTTCCTGGCGTGGTTGTAAAGCCAGATGTGATTGTTTCCTGCCTGCAGCGTCAGGTCACGTACCACGGGCGAGGTTTTGTCACCCGCTTCAAGTACCCCGTACCAGAGATCTTTTCTAGCCATCGTGTTGCCATTGTGGTGGTTATTTTTGCGGAATTTAGCAAATGTATCGCAGATTTCAAGTGGATAACGGGTTGTAGTGTGTTAATATTTTTAGGCCAGATAACCCGGGCCTGGAAAGCCTGGATTAGATAACCAGTTATTTCTAATATTGACGAGAACCCGTCACCTGACAGGAATGTTGCCCTCGGTCACCTCTGGCCATTTAAGTAAATGTCTCCCTGTCCGATATGAATTGTGTGGTCCCTGATCACGAGAAAATTCGCCTGTCCATTTTCTCGAATGAGGAATCGCACGCAACCTATGAACTCGCCTGTTACGGAGATCTTTAATCATGAACATGGCAACACTGTCCGACATCATCGACAGCATTCGCGCACACGCGCACAGCGTGGTTGATACGGCAGACGAGGTGTGCCAGGGAAATTCCAGTCTCAACCAGCGAACCCGGGAACAGGCCGCCAGCCTTGAAGAGATCGCATCAGCCATGGAGCAGATCACCGCGACGGTGGGGCAGAATGCCGAACATGCGGGCAATGCAAAAACCCTGGTACTCGAAGTCAATGAGCATGTCAAAAAGAGCCTGGTGGTGGTCAGCAGTACCATCGGTGCCATGGCGGCCATCGAGAAATCGAGCAAACAGATCGGCGATATCATCAGCGTGATCGAGAACATTGCATTCCAGACCAATTTGCTAGCATTGAATGCGGCAGTCGAGGCGGCGCGCGCGGGTGATCATGGGCGCGGTTTTGCCGTGGTTGCCAGCGAAGTGAGAGATCTGGCCGGTCGCAGCGCGAAAGCCGCCAAAGAAATCAAGTCACTGGTGAGTGATAGCGTCGGCAAGGTCGAAACGGGATCTGAATTTGTCGAGGAGACCGCCGAATCGCTGTGTGAGATCAGTGGCGCGGTCGATAATATTACCGCCATTGTTTCCGATATAGCGACGGCAAGCAAGGAGCAGTCTACAGGTATCAAGCAGGTCAACAAGGCCATCACACAGATGGACCGTATGACCCAGGCAAATGCAGCGCTGGTCGAAAAAGCCGCAAGCGCGAGTAATTCACTGGGCGCGCAGGCCGAACAGCTTACCTCGCTGGCCGCCAGCATTAATCAGGCTAGTTTCGAGAGTGATGCGGACGAGGAACAGGTCGAAGAACTGGACGCGCCGGAACACGCTTTGCGCAGGGTTTGAGTATCAGTCGCCCCTGACCCTGTTGGTCTACTACTGGCCTCACTAGAAGTGGTAATGTAATAGTGGCTGCCGTCTCTGGCTTATTACATTATCTAGTGCATAAATCGCCTCATGAACCCACCTGAAATCTTGCTGGTTTACGATAAACAATGTCCCGCCTGTAATGCCTATTGCCAGCTTGTTCGAATCCGTGAAAGCGTTGGCGAGCTGAAAATAATCGATGCGCGAGAGCACAGTGATGTGCTGGTTGAAATTACAGGGCAGGGCATGGATATCGACCAGGGCATGGTGTTGAAAACAGGCGACCAGCTTTATTACGGTGCGGATGCGATTCACGCACTTGCGCTGATGAGCAGTCGCTCTGGGCTATTTAACCGGTTCAACTACTGGATGTTCAAATCAAAAACGCTATCGTCCTGGTTTTACCCGGTACTGCGTTTTTGTCGTAACTGGTTACTCAAAATACTCGGCAGGACGAAAATTAATAACCTGGGTATTCCGGGCAACGAAAAATTTTAGACGCCGGGGAGACAGACGCCAGTGACATCAAATATAAACAAAACTCGTTACCGCTCCTGATTGCACCCGCGTCACCTTAAACTCCAGCAAAGTCATACGCTTTGCGCATCTCAAGTCATCCATCCAGATTTTCAATCTCGCTCATAGTTATTTTCAATTGGTTTCATACTTACAATTGCTTATAAATGTTAAGCTGTATATTACCTGTACAAGGGAGAAACCTTCAATGATCAAAAAAACCATACCTTTACTCGCCGCGTTAGCGGTGGCGATTTTTCCACTGATGCCATCAAGCCCGGCGTTAGCCCAGGGTGAGATGAAATCAAATCAATACTGGTGGCCTGAAAAACTCGATCTCGGTCCGCTGCGCCAGCACAGTCCAGAATCGAATCCCTACGGTGCTGATTTCAATTACGCCGATGCCTTCAACAAGCTCGATCTGAAAGCGCTCAAGCAAGATATCGAGAAGGTCATGACCACGTCGCAGGACTGGTGGCCGGCAGACTGGGGCAACTATGGCCCGTTCTTCATCCGCATGGCATGGCACAGTGCAGGTACCTACCGCGTGGCTGATGGCCGCGGGGGTGCCGACGGCGGCCAGCAGCGCTTCGAACCACTCAATAGCTGGCCTGATAATGCCAACCTCGACAAGGCCCGCCGTTTGCTGTGGCCGGTCAAGCAAAAATATGGCCAGGATATTTCCTGGGCTGACCTGATGATCCTCGCGGGTAACGTGGCGCTCGAAAATGCCGGTTTCAAGACCTTCGGTTTTGCCGGTGGACGTACAGATGACTGGGAACCTGACATGGTGTACTGGGGCGCCGAGACCGTGTGGCTCGCCGATGACAAGCGTTACAAGGGCAAGCGCGATCTGGAAAACCCGCTGGCCGCAGTGCAGATGGGCCTGATTTACGTGAACCCGGAAGGGCCGACCGGCAAGAAGGGCGACCCGATCGCCGCGGCGAAAGACATTCGTGACACCTTCGGTCGCATGGCGATGAACGATGAAGAAACCGTGGCGCTGATTGCCGGTGGTCACACCCTGGGTAAGACGCACGGTGCACATAGTCCTGAGAAATGTGTCGGTCCCGAGCCGGCGGCTGCTGACATTACCGAGCAGGGCATGGGCTGGATGAACAAGTGTGGCAAAGGCAACGCCGAAGACACGGTCACCAGCGGTCTGGAAGGTGCATGGACACCAACCCCAACCAGCTGGAGCATGGCTTACCTGGCTAACCTGCTTGCGTTCGAGTGGGTCGAGGACAAGAGCCCCGCAGGTGCGCTGCAGTGGATTCCAAAAGATGAAGCCAATCGCAAGATGGTGCCCGATGCGCACATCAAGGGCAAGATGAACCCTGTGGTTATGCTGACCACCGACCTGTCGCTGCGTGAAGATCCCGCCTACCGCAAGATCTCCGAACGCTTCGTCAAGGACCCGGCGGAATTTGACAAGGCGTTTGCAAAAGCATGGTTCAAGCTGACACATCGCGACATGGGCCCGACCTCACGTTACCTCGGCAGCGAAGTACCCAAAGAAGTGCTGTCCTGGCAGGATCCTGTACCCGCGGTCGATCACAAACTGGTTGACGCAAACGACATCGCCACGCTCAAGTCTGACATTCTTGCATCTGTGCCGAGTATTTCCGAACTTGTCAGGGTTGCCTGGGCATCGGCTGCCAGCTTCCGCGCCAGCGATATGCGCGGTGGCGCCAACGGTGCGCGCATCAGCCTTGCGCCGCAGAAGGACTGGGCAGTCAACAATCCCGCTGAAGTCGCAAAAGTGCTGAAGCGTCTGAAGGGCGTACAAAAAGACTTCAACGAAGCGCAATCGGGCGGCAAGAAAATATCACTCGCCGACCTGATCGTTCTGGGTGGCGCTGCCGCGATTGAGCAGGCCGCAAAGAACGCCGGGCACGAAGTGAAGGTTCCGTTCACCCCGGGTCGCACCGATGCAACGCAGGCGCAGACAGATGTAAGTTCGTTTGCCGAACTCGAGCTGAAAGCAGACGGTTTCCGCAACTACTTTGCCAGGGACCAGTCCGGATCGCCGGCAGAAATGCTGGTGGAGCGCGCCAGCATGCTGAACCTGACGGTGCCTGAAATGACCGTCCTGGTCGGCGGCATGCGTGCACTGAATGCCAATACCGGGCAGGCTGCACACGGTGTGTTCACTGATCGTGCTGGAACCCTGAGTAACGACTATTTCGTCAACCTGCTCGACATGTCGACGAAATGGTCGAAGTCAGGCAAAGAAGGCGTATATGAAGGTCGTGATCGCAAGACCGACAAGCTGAAATGGACGGCCACCCCGGTCGACCTTATCTTCGGCTCGAACTCAGAGCTTCGTGCTGTTGCAGAAGCGTATGCAGCAAACAACGCACAACAAAAGTTTGTGGGTGACTTTGTTAAAGCATGGAACAAGGTGATGACGCTGGATCGCTTTGACATGTAATACAGGCGCAAGCGGGTGCTCGAAAGTTCTGCTTTGCAGTTCATAGAGCACCGGCTAAGGTCCTGAAAAAGTGAATTACGCTTATCGGGACTGATGTAAACATGAACGGCGGCGTTAAATACGCCGCC
>JBATHJ010000523.1:0-6842 GCA_049666625.1 Gammaproteobacteria bacterium
CCATAATAAACAATGAGTTGCATAACATATTTAACAAGCGAATAATATGCGAGGTTTTCTAGCTACAATTTATTAGAAAATCTGTAAGAATTTTTTACAGTTCTGCTATATATAGTTTTGTGACATCAGGAAATTCAAAACCCGATCACAAATTATTGAATTGATCAAAAAACCAGACGTATTCACCCCGCATTTGCGTGCAGTGGAATAGCAGATTTGCTATGACTGCCATTTATGATTTGGGTTCACACACGAGGGTAATATTTTGAAATCAATTCTGCGTATTCTTATTTCTGTTGTCGCCATCTATGGTTTTATCGCTCCGTCAAACGCCAGTGCTGAAAAAGCGCCCCAGTTTGTGCTGCAGGGCGATAACAAGAAAATTCAGCTCAGTAATTACAAAGGCAGGGTTGTGTATGTCGACTTCTGGGCATCCTGGTGTGATCCCTGCCGTAGTTCTTTTTCATTCATGAATAAAATGCAGTCATTATATGGTGAAGAAAAATTCAGCATCATTGCGATTAATCTCGATGAATCACGTGACGCAGCAAGAACATTTCTGGAGAAAATTCCTGCATCCTTCGATATCGCTTACGATCCGCTGGGTCGCACCGCCGAAGCATACAAGCTGAAAGCTATGCCAAGCTCTTTTTTGATTAACAAGAAAGGTGAACTGGTTTACCGCCATGTCGGTTTTCACAGCGAAGACAAGGACGAACTTGAAAAGCACATAAAGCAGCTGATCGGTACAGGCATGCTGGCCAAGAAATAATTCTATGAATTTCTTGTACTAATTACTAAAAAAACAACGAGGCCCTGGCCTCGTTATTTTTTTGTATTACACAATCCCGATCCATTCTTTCCAGTACTGGAACAGGTCCGCGTCGAGCGACGCCAGCACAGAGCGTGTTTCGAGCTGATTGCGAAATACCGGCAGATTATCCAGCGAAATCGAAACCCCACCGGCCTCGTGCAAAACCAGGTGTCCGGCAGCATAATCCCACAGTTTCTGACCGCCGTGCAGATAAATATTATAACGACCCGCTGCGAGCCAGCACCATTCAAGCGCTGAAGACCCAATATTGCGCTGCGATGAATAAGGCGCTTCGGTCACCAGCCGCAGACACAGCTCACGCGGCAATCGTTTCATATCTATCTCGGCGATGACTCGATGCAATTCTTCTGCGGCCGGTTTCCTGTTCAGTAGTGCGCCATTGAGGTGAGCGCCTTCACCTTTTATCGCGGTAAATGTTTCGTCTCGTATCGGATCATGAATCAGTGCGAGCACTGTCTCTGCATTTCTGACCAGTGCTATCGAGACGGCAAAACACGGCATGCCAGTAGCATAATTGTTAGTGCCATCGAGCGGATCGATGCACCAGTACTCTTTGCCTCGATCAATCACCGTGTGTTGTTGATCAACAGACATTTCTTCTCCGAGTACGGGAATGTCCGGCCAGACATCTGCCATTTCTGTCTGCAGTCGCAGTTGCATGGCTGTGTCGGCAGCTGTGATAATGCTGTCATCTTCCTTGTAACTGAATTCGTGATTACCGAACCCGGGCAGCAGTTCTTCCTGCGCTGCCAGTTTGACAATTTTAGTGAGTGTTTCCAGGTCTGTATGCATTGGTTTACCAGGGAATATCTTTACCATCTATATCAATAAAACGACCGCTGTCACTCGCATCGAGTGCCAGCAAAATTTCAAATAAGCGATTAACACTCTCGCGCACCGATATTTCAGCATTCGGCCCGCCCATATCGGTTTTCACCCAGCCCGGATGAAGCGCAACCGCCTTGATACCCTGCGGCGCCAGGTCAACCGACATACTCTTGACCACGGCATTCAACGCCGCCTTGCTCGAGCGATAGATATAACTTCCGCCCGAGCCATTGTCCGCCATGCTGGCCATTTTACTGCTGAGACAGGCAATGGTTTTCTGCCTGCCAGCCTGTAATGGCCCCTGCATGAGTTCGGCCAGTTTTAGCGGCGCAATACAGTTCACCAGAAAAGCATCCTGCCAGCCGGCGACATCGACTTCACCAAACTGGTTCTGATCAGGGCCATAGACACCGGCATTATTGATCAACATGTCAATCGACTCATTGCGGAGCTCATAGGCAAGCGCCTGCAGGGTGGCGAGTTCACGCAAATCAGCAATGTGCACACTGACCTTGCCAGGCGCGAGCGCAGCCAGTCCGAGCAATGCTTCAGCCTGCTGCGGATGACGACAGCAGGCAAACACACGCCAGCCCCGCTCCACGCAGACACGCACCATTTCAAGCCCGATGCCGCGACTGGTTCCGGTAATTAACAGATTCATAGCTTGCTCCCGTTTAACCCACTGCCGCGCTTGCCTGAACAGACAAAACATGCAATAGTCATACAATCGTCTGATTATGGAAGTGTCACATGCCCCATACGATCGTAGTCACCGGTGCCACCGGTTTTGTCGGCAGCCACGTACTCGAAGAACTCAACCGTATCGGTCATCACGAGCTGCGCATTATCGCAGCCTGTCGCGATCGGCGAAAGCTGATTGCAGATTTTGACGGTGAAATTCGCGAAGGTGATCTACGTGATCCCGATTATCTCACGCGTGTACTCACAGGTGCCGATATAGTGTGTCACTGCGCGGCATGGACATCTCTCTGGGGCAAGCGCAAAGAATCCGATGAGCTGTTCCTGCAGCCCTCACTAAACCTGATCCAGACAGCACTTGAATGGAAACTTAAACGTTTTGTTTTCATCAGTACAACCAGCGCCGCCGCGCCCGAACATTCTCACGAAGCGTTGAGCCCGGGCATTCCCCGGCGGTATTGGCCACACCTGAATAATGTCATCAAGATTGAAAACGCGATGCGGGAAAATGCCCATCGTGGTATGGCCATGGTGAACCTGCGTTGCGGATTATTCGCCGGCGAACGTTATGCGCTAGGCCTGTTGCCGATTTTATTGCCAAGATTGAAAACCCGGCTGGTACCCTGGGTAAAAGCGGGCAACACTGGATTGCCCATAATTGATGGCAGGGATATTGGTCAGGCGGTTGTGCGCGCTGCGCTTGCGCCACTGGAAATGGCATACAGCGCAGTCAATATTGTCGGCCCGGAAGTGCCCACAGCGCGCGAAGTGGTTAACTATATCTGCGACAACTATCAATACCCAAAACCCCTATTCAGCGTGCCCTTTGCGCTCGCATACAGCTTTGCCTGGCTCATGGAAATCCTCGACCGACTGGTACCCTGGGAACCGCTGGTCACGCGCAGTATTATTCACCTGCTGGAAGAAACCCATGCGAATAATGTGCAGGCGCATGCGCTTATTGGCTATTCAGCCGAGATTCACTGGAAGGAAGCGATTGACCGGCAACTGCAGGCAATGAAGAAAAACCAGTTTAAAGCAATGAAAATGCACCGCCCGATACGACCATTATCGAGTGATGCTGATTAATTTTCCTGACAGCCTGGGGCTTTCTATTTGAGGACTTATCCGAGATTGTAAAAACGGTTGAGATAAAATTGCTCATACTGATCGGGTGGCAGCGCCTTGCTCCAGTAAAAACCCTGCCCAAACTGGCAACCGAGTCCCTTGAGCATTTCCAGCTGACGGTCATTTTCAACGCCTTCAGCCAGCAACTTTAATTTCAGCCCGCGCGTCAGTCCGGCAATGGCGGTGACAATCGCCGAGTCTGTTTCGCTGTCAGGGATGCCGGCGATGAATTCGCGATCGATCTTGACAATTTCCACGGGAAAGTCCTTTAGATAAGCCAGCGAGGCAAATCCGGTACCAAAATCATCGAGGGATATGGTCATGCCCATCTCGTGAAGCTTAATCAGCACTTTTTCAACTTCACCCACGTTTTCGATCAAGGTACTTTCTGTCACTTCGATCGTGATATTGGCTGCATCCAGACTGTTATCCGCCAGTTCACGTTTAAACAGGCCAACAAGATCCTGATCGCGAAACTGACGCGGACCGATATTGATCGATACGTTGTGTTGTTCGAGACCGGCTTCATGCCATTGTTTAAGCTGGCGACACACCGTGCTGATCAGCCACTCACCGATTGGAATAATTAAACCGCAGTCTTCCGCCAGCGGAATAAAGTCATTGGGAATAATGATGCCTTTATCGGGATGTTGCCAGCGTACCAGCGCTTCCACTCCAGCGACTTCATTTCGGTGTATATCGACCACTGGCTGGTAATGCACCACGAACTCATCATTCTGCAGCGCCCTGCGCATGCTGTTTTCAAGATCGAGCCGCTCCATTGCAGTCACACTCATTTCCGGTTTATAAAACTGGAAACAGTGGCGGCCATTTTCCTTGGCACGGAACATGGCGGTGTCAGCGTTTTTCAATAGTGTGCGTGCATCTTTACCGTCATAGGGATACACCGCGATTCCCACGCTGGCGCTGGTAAAGGTTTCCTGATCATCGAGTTTGACATTATGTTCGAGAATCGTAGTGAGATTATCTGCAATCGAAATTGCGTCGGAGGCATCATCGATACTCTCTACAATAACAGCGAATTCATCCCCACCGAGTCGCGCGACAGTATCGGCACGACGTAGTGAGCTGGACAATAACTGTCCAATCGCCTTGATCATTTTGTCACCGGCTTCGTGACCGAATGAATCGTTCACCAGTTTGAAATCGTCCAGATCAATCAGCATTAACGCCATCGCTTCACGATTTCGTTCGGCGCGTATCACCGCCTGCTCAAGGCGATCGGCAAATAACAGGCGATTGGGTAACTGGGTGAGCGTGTCGCGATAGGCAAGCAGCTTGACCTTGCGCTCGGCGACCACCTTGGCAACGACTGAACGTACCCGGTGTTTGAGCACGGCCCATTTGATAGGTTTGGTTATAAAGTCAATTGCACCAACTTCGTAGGCACGTTCGACGGAGGCGTCGTCATCCAGGCCGGTTATCATGATTACCGGAATGTCCTTGAAGCCTTTATCCTTGATTTGCTGACAGGTGGTAAAACCATCCAGGCCGGGCATGACGGCATCGAGCAGGATCAATGCCGGGTTATGTTTTTCGACTGCCTTGATGGCTTCCAGCCCATCTGAAGCTTCGATGATATCAAAATCTTCCGACTCAAGGACATGGCGCACCATCAATCGAATTGACGGATCGTCGTCGGCGAGAATTACAATAGGGCGCTCTTCGTATTTTTGTGAGTCATCGAAGAGTGTTACTACATTAGTCATGAACTACAGCTCCGGATCAGGCGTTGCCGTCCCGTGGCCCGCGTTAGCATTACAATCGAGTGTAGTCTCTGCTCATCATAACTGCATTCAAAATGCAGCAATTATCGTTATTATTTTTGTAACTCCAATGTCACCAGCTTTTAGATATCAAGCACATACTGACATACATGAGTGTATCACTGACTCAGGCTTTTAGTCACCAGCTCGAATACATCACTCGACAGCCCCGGCAGCGACTTCAATCGCTCAAGCTCACCGCGCATGGCCGCTTGCCTGGTATCATCATACCGCTTCCAGCGGGTTAACGGGATTGAAAGCCTTGCCGCTATCTGCGGGTTAAGCTGGCCCAGTTTCTCCACATATTCACCCAGCAGGCGGTAGCCTTCGCCGTCCACAGTATGAAATCTGACCGGGTTCATCGAACAGAAGGCACCCAGCAATGACCTGACACGGTTAGGATTGGTCAGGTCAAAGTCAGCGTGCCCGAACAGGGCCTTAACCCGCGCCAGCGTATCGACGCCCGGTGCGGTCGCCTGGATGGTGAACCATTTATCCATCACCAGCTGATCGTGTTTCCACTGCGTGTAAAAATCATCAATTACCTCCGACGCAACTGCTGCGTCATGGTGCACAAGTAGCCTGAATGCAGCCAGCTGGTCAGTCATATTACTGGCCGTTTTATACTGTTGCAGGGCGATGTGTTCACGCTCAGGATTTGATGAATACATCAGGTATGACAACGCCAGGTTCTTCAAAAACCGGCGCCCCATGGATGCTGGCGAAAGATCAAAACGCTCACTGTGATTTGCCTGGTACACTGCCAGCCAGTCGTCCTGCAGCGCCTCGCCTGATTGCTGCTGAATTAACTCGCGTGCCAGGTGAATACCATCCACATCGATGACCGGCATGGACTCGGCAACATAGGCGTGCGATGGCAGCGCCAGTGCACGCGCTGCCAGCGCCTTGTCAATCGCCCTGTCGCCAAGCGTCTTTCGACATGCCGCGATATATGCCTCAGACAATGCCCACTTCGCGCCCTGCTTCTGCGACTCAATCTGCCTGCGAATAATCCGCACACCAAGCTGCTGCCCTGCTTCCCAGCGATTAAATTCATCACTGTCGTGGCCCATACAAAATGCGAGTTCTTCATCATCACGTTCAAAATCAAGTTTGACTGGCGCAGTAAAACCCCGCAGCAGTGATAACACTGGTTTTTGACCGACCTGTTTGAACTCAAACTGCTTGCTCGGCGCATCAAGTTGCAGCAAATAATTCTGCCCGATTTTCTGGGCGTTCTCGACGACCACGTCCATATCGTTTCCATGCCTGTCTATTAACCCTGCCAGAACCGGTATCAGGAAAGCCTGTTTGCTTTCCTGCCCGGGGGTATCAGGCGTACTCTGGGACAGGGTCAAGCTATATGTCTGGCTCGACTCGTCATAGGCTTCCTCAATTTTCACGGTCGGAGTTCCCGCCTGTTTATACCAGCGTCTGAACTGCTGTAGCTCAACGGCATTGGCATCTTCCATCGCGGCAACAAATTCCTCTGTGGTCACGGCACAGCCATCATGTCGTGAAAAATACAGGTCCATGCCTTTATGAAACCCTTTACTGCCCAGCAG
>JBATHJ010000524.1:0-1956 GCA_049666625.1 Gammaproteobacteria bacterium
ACTGGCAGGTTATGCGCCGCTTATCGGCGCCCAGGGCATCGGGCTGCTGCTGATGCTGAGTGCAGGCGCGCTGGTGTTGATGTTCGATAAAGCCGGGTACCGCAATCCACATTTCTGGAAAACCACGGCTGTGCTGGTGGCCGCGATCTGGCTAGGCGGGTTCGGTTTCAAACAGGTCCACTGGACCCAGCCCGAAGGCGAGGCGATATCGGTTGCACTGGTGCAGGGCAACATCGCGCAAAAGCTCAAATGGCGCCGCGACATGCACGACAGCACCATGCTGCTGTATCGTGATCTTAGTGTGCAGGGCGAACCCGTGGATCTTGTTATCTGGCCGGAAACCGCGGTGCCGGATTATCAGCACAGGGTGCAGGCTTATCTGCAAGGCCTGCGCGATGATTTAAAGCCTGCCGGCAGTGATTTACTGCTCGGTATTTTCATCAAGAATACAGAAACCGGTCGTTATTTTAACGCGGTGCAGAATCTGGACGGTGATGTTTATCTCAAACGTCATCTCGTGCCGCTGGGTGAATATATACCGTTGCGTTTTCTGGTTTCTTTTTTCAACCGCTGGGTAGATATCCCGATGTCGGACATCGAAGCCGGCAGTCGCGAGCAGCCGTTGTTGCAGGCGGCGGGACAGCCGCTGGGTGTCAGCATCTGTTTTGAAGACGTATTTTCGCGTGACGTGCGGCGGGATCTGCCGGAAGCACGTTTGCTGGTCAATTTCAGTAATGATGCCTGGTTTGAAGACTCGCACGAACCCCACCAGCACCATGCCATTGCGCGTATGCGCGCGCTGGAAACCGGGCGTTACATGTTGCGCGCAACCAATACCGGCATCAGCGCGGTGATTAATGACCAGGGCAATGTGATGGCGAAATCGCCGCAATTTGAAACCCATGTTCTGCGCGCCATGGCGCAGCCGATGACAGGCGCCACCCCCTACGTGATCTGGGGGGATGCGCTGGTGCTGCTGTTATCAGTTGCGGTGCTTGGCTGGGCAGCCACGCGCCGGGGCCAGTGACTGTTATTGCTCGTCGCAGTCGCTACGATTTTCTGCGCGCTGGAAGGTGGTGTTGCCACATTTCGAACAGGCTTCGATATGCGCGGTGGTTAAAAACGGGGTGCACTTGCCGCAGCGGGTGCATTTCAGCATGCCGGGGCCGGTGATTTCGCCGCTGTAATACAGGCTGGCTTCGCGGTTGATATGTTTGAGTTCTTCGAGCTCGACACGGGTGCGATCAGCCACCGAGAGGAACATGTCGACCACCTTGCGTTCCAGTACCTCGATGTCGAGCATCAGCCAGTCGCTGAATTCAGAACTGGTTTCCATCATGTACTCGGCGGCGTCGTTGATATCGCGTTTGACGAATTCACTGATCTCCTGGGCCTCGTCGATGGTGACTTCGCCGAGGTGCACGACCTGTTCTTTTGCCATGTTCAGGGCTTTCTGCAAAGTGATTTCGTCGGGCTCGGAATTGTCAAAAGCGTTGCGGATTGATTCCATCATCTGGTTGTAGGCTTCGATGAGATGGCTGTGCGATTTAGATTTTGTGTGGCTCATGTGGCTCCATGGTTCCGCGAGGGCTGTTTCTTTAAATGTAACGCTAGTGTATCCTTCGAAAGCACTTGATTAACAGTACTGAATCAAGTTCCCAGATGTTATAGACCAGAAAAAAACCGGTCGCCGGAAGATCCGACGAACTGTACACGCACACAAATAACCTGCTGATTATTCGCCCGTATGCACAAAGATTATAACCCAGAAGCCATCGAAGCGGCTGCCCAGAAACTGTGGCAGGAGCGTGGTACTTTTCGCGTTACCGAAGACGACAGCCGGGAAAAGTTCTATTGCCTGGCAATGTTTCCGTATCCCAGCGGACGGCTGCACATGGGACACGTGCGCAATTACAGTATTGGTGATGTGATTTCACGCTACCAGAAAATGCAGGG
>JBATHJ010000525.1:0-1608 GCA_049666625.1 Gammaproteobacteria bacterium
TTGCATGGCCGTTTCGATGCCGTCGATTTTTCCCGGCAACACGATATCGACCACCATCAGGTCTATCCCGCCCTGCGCGACCCGGAGCAAGGCATCTTCGCCGGTTGCCACAACGCCAGCTACCCGGTGCCCTGCCTGCTGCAGGTGCAAGCTCAGGTGTTCAGCATCGTAGGGCTCGTCCTCGACTATTAGAATATTCGCACTTTCGATTCTTTTAACCATCATTGGTAATCCGTGAATACACGACCACACTACAACAATTTAAGTTTCGCGCCTAGTAGAACAGAATCAGGTGGTTTATATTTAAACAGGCCGTACAGGAGGATTCGATGGACGAGCGCAGGGAAATCCAGCAACAACTGGCGTTACTCAGAGCCAGGTATGCGTCTAATTTGGACACGCGCATCGCCCAGCTGAATGCGAATATCAATGCCCTCGAAACCCTGCCTGATTCCGACAGCAAACTCGAAGAAATTTTTCGACAGTTGCACAGTCTCAGCGGTTCTGCCGGCACCTTTGGTTTTCACCGTATCAGTGAGCAAAGCCGCCAGCTCGAATTAATTCTCAAACAACATGCCAGCAAACGCACACGACTCGATAGCAAGGCAGTCGACTATCTCAAACACGGGCTGAGCAATTTACAGCAGCTGGCCAGCCAGGGCGCAGATGATGTCGCCGCTGCCAATACTGCGACCGCCCCTGCTGCCGTGCATACCAACAAAACACGACAGGTTTTTGTTGTCGAGCATGAGCCACTTGCTGGACAGGCGTTGTGTCAGCAACTTGAACAGCATGGCTTTGACGCCCGCCTGTTCACATCACTAAGCGAAGTCATGCGCACGCCGGCACAGTCACTACCGGATGCAATGGTCATCGATATGGCATTACCAGCCACGCATCAGGCGCACACCTTTTTCACGGATGATTTCCTGCAGTCACCTGTTGCATCGGTTCCGCGTATCTTTATATCATCGTGTACCGACTGGGAAACCCGCCTCACTGCGGTGCGATGCGGTGCGGCCGCGTTTCTCGAAAAACCGGTCGATGCAGCCTTACTGCTTATGCAGCTTGACCGCATTACGCACCATGTTGCGCAGGCGCCCGGCCGGATCCTGGTAGTGGACGATTCATACGAACTTGCGCAGCACTACGCGCTGGTACTGCGCACTGCTCACCTGCAGACAGAGGTGTTGACCGAACCCTCGGCTATCCTCGACACCATGCACAGTTTTAAGCCCGACCTTGTACTGCTCGATTATTATTTTCCCGGCATATCGGGCCTCGAGATCGCCCGGGTACTGCGCCAGCACGCGACGTATTTCAGCACGCCCGTGATTTTTCTTTCGACCGAAATAGACCGTGACATCCAGATGCAGACCCTGCAACAGGGTGACGACTTCCTCGAAAAACCGGTGCTCGATGACCACCTGGTCAGCGCAGTAACGGCCAGAATCGAGCGCATGCGTGCATTGAGTTAATTTATCTATGCCCGCACCGGGGCTGGGATACTGAAAATAATTATCCACAGATGAACGCTGATGAACACGGATAAAAGCGAAGCTATAGTCCGCGAAAAACGCAAATAACGCAAATAACGCAAAATAAAAA
>JBATHJ010000526.1:0-5946 GCA_049666625.1 Gammaproteobacteria bacterium
GCTGGCAGGGGTCACTGAAATTCCGGCTGACGTCGAGCAACGCTGCCAGTTGTTGCGTGACTGCCAGCGCGCAAACGCCGAAAAAATGATTGATCCGTATCCGGGCTTCCGCAAATTGCTGCAGCCGCTGAAAAATATGTTCAGTGGTGACGCGAAAATTGCCAAGAACAATGTTTTTCTAAAATATCTGGACCCTCAGTATTTCGTCGACATTCTGGTGTGGTACCACCTTGCGTGGCTGGGGCATTCACTTAAGCAGACAGACACTGCGCAACGCCTGATTAAAAAAGAAGCGATGTTCGACGACACTGATCGCACCGCGCTTGTGTCATTGATTCATGAGTGTATCGCTGGCCTGATACCGCGCTACCGCACGCTGGCGGAAAGCGGTCAGATCGAGCTTTCAATGACGCCCTATGGCCATCCTATTATCCCTTTGCTGAATGACACTAAAAACATGGACTGTGCCCAGCCGGATGATCCCAAACCCGGATTCACGCATTACCCGGGCGGCAAGGAGCGTTCGCGCTGGCATATACAGAAGGGCATCGAATGTTTCGAGCATTATTTTGGAATGCGCCCGCCTGGCATCTGGTTATCCGAAGGTGCTATTTCCGAAGATGCCATCGCCATGGTTGAAGAATTCGGTTTCAAGTGGACGGCATCGGGCGAAGCTGTGTGGAACCATAGTATGAAACGCTCTGATCTGGACACGGGCAAAGAGAGTGTCATCAGCAAACGCGCGTTGTTTCATACTTACCAGTTGAAAGATTACGAACCGAAAATATTTTTCCGTGATGACGGCCTGTCTGACCTGATCGGATTTGAATACAGCAAGCGTAATTCGGTTGAAGCCGCCGAAGACCTGGTCAATAACCTGGTGAACATCGCCAATTTTCTTGGTGACAGTGCTTCACGTCATGTGGTCACGATTATTCTTGATGGCGAAAATGCATGGGAATACTATCCGCACAACGGGCATTATTTTCTTGACCACCTGTACCTGCGGCTGTCTGATCACAATCGTGTGCGTTCCGCGTGTTTTTCTGAACTTACCCAGATGCCCATGTGTCACGACCTGGAAGAGATGTGCCCCGGTAGCTGGGTGTATGGTTCTTTTTCAACCTGGATCGGACAGAAGGACAAGAACCGTGCATGGGAGCTGCTGACAGAAGCAAAAATTGCTTATGATAAAGTCATTGCTGCGAATACGCTTGATGCAGAAACAGTGTCGCTTGCCACCCGGCAGCTGGCAATTGCTGAAGGCTCGGACTGGTTCTGGTGGTTTGGTGACGTCAATCCGTCCGAAAGTGTGAGCGAGTTTGACAAGCTGTTTCGCATACAATTAAAAAATTTATATCACATTCTGAAACTGCCATTGCCGGATGAGCTTGAAAATCCTGTGTCGCTCGGCGGAGGCAGTGCTGAAAACGCGGGCACCATGGTGAGAAATGTGTGATTTACATTTCCTGTAAAACACGAAGTTCTTTTCAGACTTGTCCATTCATGCAGGCAGCGAACAAATGAGTTCAACTGATTTTTACCAGCGCCGCGCGGGTGTGCTGCTGCACCCGACGTCATTGCCATCAGGCGTGCTTGATGCAGATGCCGACCGCTGGCTCGACTGGCTGCATGAAGCTGGCTTCGGTGTCTGGCAGGTGTTGCCGCTGGGTGAGCCACAACACGGGCTGTCACCCTACCAGTGTATTTCTGCATTTGCGATGAATCCCGCGTTGTTGAGTTCTTACACCACGCCCGAGCCTGCAGCAGATGACTTCAGGCACTTTTGTGCCAGCAGCCCGTGGCTGGATGATTACGTCAGTTTCAAGCTGTTACACCAGAAATTCAATACAGATCCGTGGTATGCCTGGCCTGATGAATACAAATTTCGCCAGCCAGACTCGCTCGAGCGCCTGCGGCATGAGTTCGCGCAGTCATATTTGCAATTACAATGGCAACAGTTTCAGTTGCATGAACGCTGGCTGGCGCTAAAACAGTCTGCAAACAACAAGGGCATTTTGTTGTTCGGTGATATGCCGTTATTTGTGGGTCACCACAGCGCCGATGTATGGGCGAACCCCGACCGCTTCCTGATCGACAAAGACGGTAAGATGAAAGTGGTTGCAGGTGTGCCGCCGGATTATTATTCGGACACCGGGCAGCGCTGGGGAAATCCGCATTACAACTGGGATGTTATGCAGGCCGAGAACTATGCCTGGTGGATCCAGCGAATGCGATACCACCTCGACATATTCGACGTTGTGCGCATAGACCATTTTCGCGGGCTTGAAGCCTCATGGGTAATTAATGCAGCCTGTGAAACTGCAATCGACGGCCACTGGGAAAAAATGCCCGGCGACAGCCTGCTGGCTGCAATACGGGAGGACATCGGCCATTTACCAATCGTGGCCGAAGATCTCGGTATTATTACGCCGGAAGTTACTGCGTTGCGCAAAAAATATCATCTACCCGGTATGTCAGTATTGCAGTTTGGTTTCGATGCTTTTGAAGATAATCCGCATAAACCCAAAAATATCGAACTCGACAGGGTGGTGTATACCGGAACACATGATAACGATACCACGCGCGGGTGGTTTAAAAGCCTGCCCGACGAAATGAAGCTGCATGTGCTCAATGTTCTGGGTATCCAGCGCGATGGCAGTCCGGCAGAGATGGCGAATGCTGTCGTCGACAGGCTGGTGGACATCGGAATGAACAGCCGTGGTAGCCTGTTCATTCTGCCGATGCAGGATGTGCTGCACCTGGATTCATCTGCGCGCATGAACACGCCAGGCACAGTAGACGATAACTGGCAGTGGTCATTTCAATGGCAACAGCTTGGCAGCGATATAATACATACAATGCGTCAACAAATAGAAAAAACAGGAAGGCTGGTGATACAACATGTCTGAAGTATTAAGCAAGGTCCAACACGGTATGCATCATAATCCTTTCGAATGGCTGGGGATCCATCCCGCAGGCGAGGGATTTATTGTGCGCGCGTTTCTGCCCAGTGCAGAAACCGCGGAGTTGATCGGTGTTGGCCCGTTAAAGCGCGTAGAGGGTACGGACACTTTTGAATTAAACATTACCGCCGAACAACGTGCGCAATTGCCCGAACACTATGCGCTCAGCTGGATAGAAAAAGGCAGCGGCAATAAAATCAGCACAATTTCGCCCTACAGTTTTTTGCCGGTGTTAAGCAATTATGACCTGGACCTGTTCTCCGCAGGCAAGCATTTGCATATTTATCGCATCCTCGGCGCCAGGCTGACTACGATTGACGGAATCGATGGCTGCCTGTTTGCGCTCTGGGCGCCCAATGTCAAGCGTGTCAGTGTGATTGGTGATTTCAATGGCTGGCACGGCCTGCGCCACCCGATGCGTAATCGCGGCAGTTCCGGCGTGTGGGAGCTGTTTATTCCCGGTCTTTGCCCGGGCGATAAATACAAATACGAGCTGCGTACCAGCCGCGATGAAATATTACAAAAGAGCGATCCCTATGCCCGTGCCACTGGCATGCGGCCGGATACTACCAGCCTGATCAATGCGCCGACTACGTACCAGTGGCAGGATAATGAATGGATTGAGCATCGCAAGCAATGGCAGTGGCTACACGAACCGATGTCGATTTACGAAGTGCATGTCGGCTCATGGCGTCGTCACGAGGACGGCAGCTTTTTAACGTATACCGAAATGGCTGAGCAACTGGTGCCCTATGTGCGTGAGCTGGGCTATACCCATATTGAATTGTTACCCATCACTGAACACCCGCTGGATGAATCCTGGGGTTACCAGGTGTGCGGTTATTTTGCACCGACCTCGCGCCATGGCACGCCCGATGAGCTGCGTTATTTTATTGATACCTGTCATGCAAACGGTATCGGTGTGTTGCTCGACTGGGTGCCGGCACATTTCCCGCGTGATGAATTTGCACTGGCGCGGTTTACCGGCGAGGCCTGTTATGAATACGGCGACCCCAACAAGGGCTCACACCAGGAATGGGGCACGCTGGTATTCAATTACAACCGCAACGAAGTACGCAACTTTCTGATTGCAAGCGCGGTGTACTGGATCGAAGAGTTTCATATTGACGGCCTGCGGGTTGATGCCGTTGCATCCATGCTTTATCTTGATTACTCACGCAAGCACGGACAATGGACGCCGAATATGTTTGGCGGGCGGGAACACCTCGAAGCCATGGATTTTCTGCGCCAGCTGAATGAAATCGTGCATGCAGATTTTCCCGGTGTGCTCACCCTGGCTGAAGAAAGCACTGACTGGCCCATGGTGTCGCGACCGATTTATGCCGGCGGACTTGGGTTCTCCATGAAATGGAACATGGGCTGGATGCACGATACATTAAATTATGTGCAGTCTGACCCGGTCTATCGACGCTTTCACCAGAACCAGCTGACATTTAGCCAGCTGTATGCCTACAGTGAAAATTTTGTATTGCCGCTTTCGCATGATGAAGTGGTGCACATGAAGCGCAGCATGCTCGACAAGATGCCGGGTGATGCCTGGCAGAAATTTGCCAATCTGCGTGCGCTCTATGCGTATCAGTACACCCATCCCGGTAAAAAATTGCTGTTTATGGGCGGTGAGTTTGGCCAGTGGAACGAATGGGATGAAAGCAAAGCGCTTGACTGGATGGTATCGGGCATCGATAAACATGCCGGCCTTTCAAACCTGGTCAAAGACCTGAACCGTATCTATAAACAATACCCGGCGCTGTATGCTTATGACTTTAACTCGGAAGGCTTTCAGTGGATCAGTTGCGATGATGAGCAAAATTCAGTGCTGGCATTTCTGCGCAAGTCGCAACACGAGTTTGTAGTATGTGCATTTAATTTTACCCCGGTGCCGCGTGAGGGTTATCTGATTGGCGTACCGGAAGCGGGCACTTACGTTGAAATTCTCAACACCGATGCCGCCTGGTACGGCGGTACCGATGTGGGCAATGCGGGCAGGGTCGAAACGGTTGCGGTCAAGAAGCACGGGTTTGATGCCGCGCTTTCGTTAACATTACCGCCGCTGGCGTGCGTGATTTTACATAAGGCTGATTAATGAACGTCCTGTTTGCTGCCAGTGAGGCATTTCCATTTATAAAAACCGGCGGGCTGGGTGACGTAGTGCACAGCTTGCCCAATGCGTTGAATAAACTCGGTGATAATGTTCGCCTGGTGCTGCCGGCGTATCGCGATGTGCTGGCGTCTGTTGATAAACAGAAAGTACTGGGAACCTGGGACATACCCGGCGTGGGCGTTACCCACCGGGTGCGCGTGATTCAGGCACACCAGGACGAGCTGGGTGATTATCTTTACCTGATCGATGCGCCTGCGCTGTTCGGTCGTTCGGGTAATCCGTATGTACACAGTGATGGCTATAGCTGGCCGGACAATGCAGAGCGTTTTACCGTGTTCTGTCGTGCGGTCGCCATGCTTGCGCTGGAAGTGCCGGGTTCGAAATGGAAGCCGGATGTGGTGCATTGCCATGACTGGCAAACCGGCATGGTGCCGGCTTTTCTCAGCCAGCTGCCGAACCCGCCGAAAACCGTGTTTACGATACATAATTTATCTTACGACGGTTATTATTCGCGCCACGAATTTGATCAGCTGGGCCTGCCGACAGCATGGTGGGCGCCTGACTACCTGGAATTTTACGGTGGCTTTTCCATGCTCAAGGCGGGCATCGTATTTTCTACCGACGTGACCACGGTCAGCCCGACCTATGCCGAAGAAATTTGTACGCCTGAATTCGGATACCGTTATGATGGCCTGCTTCGCAGCCTGGGCGACAAACTCAGTGGCATCCTCAATGGCATTGACCTGGATGTCTGGAACCCTGAGACCGACAGCAACCTGGCGCAGAACTATTCGGCCACAAAAAATCGCATCGGCGCCAAGCAGGCAAACAAAAAAGATTTACTGGACTACGTTGGTT
>JBATHJ010000527.1:0-1884 GCA_049666625.1 Gammaproteobacteria bacterium
CCAGCGCACAATTCGGTACACCACTGGATGAGAACGGCAGGCCGCAGCAGTTGCTGGTGCTCGGCATGGGCAAGCTCGGTGGCTACGAACTGAATTTTTCCTCCGATATCGACCTGATTTTCGCCTACCCGCAGGACGGCCAGACCCAGGGCGGGCGCAGCCTCAGCATTCACGAATTTTTTGTACGGCTGGCGCAAAAACTGATCCGCGCGCTCAACGAGATAACCGCCGATGGCTTTGTCTTCCGGGTGGATGCGCGGCTGCGACCGTTCGGCGACAGCGGCCCGCTGGTGATGAGTTTTGCCGCGCTGGAACAGTACTACCAGTCGCAGGGCCGGGACTGGGAACGCTATGCCATGGTCAAGGCGCGCGCGATTGCCGGCGATGCCGCCGATATTGCCGACCTCGACCAGTTGCTCAGGCCGTTTATCTACCGTCGCTACCTGGATTATTCGGCGATTGCATCCATCCGCGAAATGAAAGACATGATCGAAGCCGAGGTCAGGCGCAAGGGCATTGCCGACAACGTCAAGCTCGGTCGTGGTGGCATTCGCGAAATCGAATTTATCGGTCAGACCTACCAGCTGATCCGCGGCGGTCGTGATACCGCGTTACAGATTCGCAGCATTCTGCACGTGCTGCGCGTGCTGGTGGAGCTGAAATGCCTGGATGCCGACGAGGCCGCCAGGCTCGATCAGAGTTACCGGTTTTTACGCCGGCTGGAAAACCGCATCCAGATGCTGCGTGATCAGCAGACCCACGTGGTGCCCAAATCCGACACTGACCGCGCGCGCCTGGCGTTCGCCATGGGGCTGCCCGACTGGCCAGCACTCGACGCCGAGCTGAACGCGATGCGCGCCCAGGTCAGCGAGATTTTCAGAAGTATTGTCTCCGAGACGGCTGACACTCCCAAACCGCAGGCCGCGCTGCAGTCCTTCTGGCGTAATACTGAGGAAGACGCAGGGCTGCAGCGCTGGCTGGCCGAGCTGGGCTATGCAGAAGCCGCCGACATCGCCCGGCAAATGGCGCGCTTTAGCAGGCACGCGCAGGTGTCACAACTGAGCGAAGCCGCCAGCGGGCGCCTGCAGAAACTGCTCGCCAGCCTGCTGGCCGAAATCGTCGCCTACCCGGCGCCGGCAGTATTGCTCGAACGCATGCTGGACCTGCTGCGTGCCATCGTCGGCCGCGCGGTGTATGTGAACCTGTTGCTGGAATACGCCGTGGCGCGTGAGCAAATGCTCAAGCTGTGCGCTGCCAGCGAATGGTTTGCACGCCAGCTGACCGGCAATCCGCTGTTGCTCGACGAGCTGCTGGACGCGGGCGAGCTCTACCAGGTTGCTGATCGCGCCGGCATCGCGCAGGAACTCGACTACGTTATGTCGGTCGTGCCCAAAGCCGACCTGGAACAGCACATGGACCGGCTGCGCCAGTTCCGCAATGCCCACCTGTTGCGCACTGCGGCGCAGGATATCGGCGGCATGATCGATGTGATGGGGGTGGGCGATGTACTGAGTTTTGTGGCTGAAGTCATCCTCGAGCGTACCCTGCAACTGGCCTGGAACGAGATGGTGCTGCGTTATGGCGAGCCGCAATGCAGCGTCGATGGCGAGATCCGCACGCCCGGCATGGGCATTGTCGGCTATGGCAAGCTGGGTGGCTACGAGCTGGGTTACAGTTCCGACCTGGATATCGTGTTTTTGCACAACAGCCGCGGTGAAAATGAATACACCACGGGCACAAAACCCATCGATAACAGTAATTTCTTCGCCCGCGTGGCGCAGCGCGCGCTGCATATCCTCGGCACCCGCACCTATGCCGGGATGCTCTATGAAACCGATACCCGGCTGCGCCCCGACGGCCGCGCCGGCCTGATGGTCAGCAGTC
>JBATHJ010000528.1:0-1780 GCA_049666625.1 Gammaproteobacteria bacterium
TCGGGTAAACACTGTCGAGGTAGTTCGGTACGGCCAGTGCAGCACTGCGCCATTCCATCGGGTCTGTGCCCTGGTTCTGCTCCATGCCGGCAAAGCCATCGACGAAGTTATTGATGGTGTTGAACAGGTCGTTACAGTCATCACCGTACACCGCGCACTGGCTGCCGGTGAAATAGCCCGGATCAAGCGCAAGGCCGGAGACAATCACGTCGAGTGAGGGATCAAACGGAATCCAGGTACCGCCGGTGGCTGGTGTGGTCCTGCCGCCGCGGAACTCGGATGCAGTCACGGTCTTGTTGATGTAATCCCAGTCCATGTCATCTTCGAAGAAATAGATATCGGTTTTGGTGAACAGGTAATCACCGAGATCGTTGCCGCTAAAGATATTCAGCGGCAAGGGTAATGACAGGTCGCGTAACTCGGCAATCGATGCACCGTTACCGAAACTGTCGGCCACTGCCTGCAACTGTACTTCCGGTACTTCGCTGATACCAGCCACCGGCAGGAACTGGGCTTTCATATTGATCATGCCGCGGGCGTCAAATACTTTTTGCAGCGGATTAGCAGTCAGGTCTTTTGTAACCTGGATTCTGAAACCATCTGCCCAGCGATTGTTGCTGTCAAAGCGCAGGAACATATCGGCAGTTTCTGCTGTTTCAGTGAACAGAAAATCCATGCGCATGTTGACCGGGTCTTCGGGATCGCGATCATCCGGGTTCACCTGGCTGCCATCGATAATCATGCGGCCTTCGATGTCACCGTTGTCTGACTCGTTCCATGAAATATAAAACTGTGAATCCTCACCCGAAATCGGCGGCGCCGAACGGCTGTAGTTGTAATACAGACGCACCGTAGTTTGCGTAGCCGATTCATCACTCACGCTGTAGTGCGTGGGTTCATCAGATTCATAATCGGCAGAATTGTTATCGTTCTCGGTTTCAAAAATAACGCCGTTGTGTGGCACCGCGGCCGAGACATCGATCAGCAAATCAGCAATACACGACCAGGTGGCGACCGCGGATACCATGAAGCGCGTGGTTTCATAACCGTTGCGGAAGATATCATCATCGTCTTCCACCCCGAGATAGGCGCACGGCACGCTGGTGCCGCGGCTGGCGGTTTTGGCTGCCAGTGGAATATCGCCCAGGGTTTGCTTAGCGACCAGCGCTGACTTGCCGCCGGTGAGGCTGTCGGGGATGGCCATGTCGAGTGACAGGTTGCTCTGGGTCGGGTCGACGGCGGTTTCGCCGCAGGCGGTGAGCAGGCCGCTGCCGAGTAGTACGAACGGTAAAATGTATGATTGCGTTTTCATCTGCTTTCTCCTGTTATATGTATGCGTGTCTCAAAGCTGCCTGACTCTATTTCCAGCGTGTTACGCCGGTGCAGCAGCGGTGTGATAAACAGGAGACGCCAAAAGCCGAGTGGTTTGAAAAATTAATCGCCACGGGTTTGAACCGCGCCTGGATCGGGCATGTATGGAGAGGAAAACGTGCAAATGACGCCGCCCGGGCGAAACCGGCGATCGGCTGCTAAGGTTTATGCATTATTTTTTCAAATACGCGGTTATATAGTGTCTAGTAATATCATCTATCAGGAATAGCTATCAGAATCGGCTATCAGTATCTGCCATCAGAATCGGCAGATGAAAATTTGACCACTAGCGGAATATCATACCCAGATTATGATTGAACTATGCTTCATCCTTTATCGCCAGCCGCCGGCCCGACGCCTGCTGTCGGCTCTTGTTCTGCTCGCAGGCCTGCTCGGCAGCGCGCCGGGG
>JBATHJ010000529.1:0-1812 GCA_049666625.1 Gammaproteobacteria bacterium
GTACTGACGATGCGGGATATAGTCGGACGTACATTCATCATCACGATGTCGTTATTATCTATGAAGGGCGTTACTGACATGACAAAACCAATCGGTACGGTTTGTACCTCGGTGTCGAGCACCGCCAGCGCGGTGGCTACACCGCCGGTACTGACCGCCTGTGATACTTCAACATTCGTGGTGAAGTAGACCTGGTTGTCGACCACTTTCAGCATGGCTGTCTGGTTATTCAGTGCCATCACTTTTGGACTGGATAAAACTTTCACATCGCCAAAGGTTTCCAGCGCCTTCAAAGTTACGTTTAATGGATTACCATCAGAAGAACCGTTGATGTTCGCAGAGAAAAATGGTGTCAGGCCGAGATTGCCACCCAGCAAACTTTGAGTTAAGTTTTCTCCCGCATCCTTTTTGTTAATCAGTGACCAGTCTATCCCTGCCTGGTAACGATCGCTCAGGGTCACCTCTGCAATCGTGGCTTCAATCAGCACCTGGCGCTTTGCACTGCCGATCACCAGGCCGAGAAATTCCTGTACCTGTTTGTGTTGACGTGCGGTAGCACGCACACCGAGCATGCCGCTTTCGCGATTAACAATAATATTGTTACTCACACTGATGACTTCGCCTGATACTTTCGCGTCTTCGCCGATGATATTGGATACGTTAGCAGCCAGGCTTTGCCAGAATCGATTGTCCGAAGTATTTTCAACCGTGGTATTTGAATTATTACCGCCCTTGCTACTGCCACCACTGTTATTGCCATCGGTGCTCGCACCTGCGCCGGTCGAGCTGATCTCGGTTGATACCACTACATTGCCAGTACTAACGCGCGAAATGTTGAGATAATCAATCTCGTACATTTGCAGAAAAGGTTTATCTGCCATCACGTGCAGGGTTTCGCCTTCAAGCTGGTAATTGATCGCTACCTGTGAAGCAAGACGTTCCAGGATCTTTGGCAAAGTCTGGTCAATCGCATTCATCGTAACCTGGCCTTCGATATCGCTGTCGATATCCAGGTTCAGCTTTGCATCACGCGCCATGGAAAACAGCAGTTCGCGCACCGGCACCTGGTTCACGATCACGGTATAGGTTTCCAGGTCTGGACGCGACTGTGGCGCGGGCAATGCCGGCGCGGTACTGACAGTCTGCGGAATGTCGGCCGAAATATCTGGCGGCGGCTTGATATGCCCGTCAGACATCGCAGGCGGATTTGTCGCACCACAACCCGACAGCCCAACTGCCGTAGTCAACAATAATGACCAGATTTTAATATTCATTTTCATCCATTAACTCGGTTTGTTATCACGTGTTGATTCAACCATTGCGTGCCAGGTCCTTGCGCAGCGCGCCCACCCGCCGTAAATAAGGTTTGCTGGCCTGCAGGTCTGCAGGCAGGCTTTGAAGTTTTGATCGCGCTGTCTGGCGCGTGGCATATTCGTTGTACAAAACGCTGTACATCGGGTTACCGTTTATACTGGTTTCATAGATGTAAATCTTTTCAAAATCAAGCGACTCCGGGGCGTTTTGCAGAAAGCTTTCGAGTGCATCCGCATCTGCGGTACTGGCCATGAACAGCTGGATACTGTACTGGCCGTCAGCCGCCATTTGTAACCAGTGCTCGGTATCATCCAGGCGCTGGCTGAGCAGTGCTTTTTCTAGCGCCGTGTTTTCTAGCGCCGCTTTTTCGGCAGTCACTTCGTCGGCTGTCTGCGACTGTGCTGGCGCTGATTGAGCTGGCTGGTCTGTCGCTGTTATCACCGGCGGTGTATTCACAGCGCCAGCTGTTTGCACAGCCGGAGCCTGGCGGTATTCTGC
>JBATHJ010000530.1:0-8259 GCA_049666625.1 Gammaproteobacteria bacterium
GGAATGTTGAATAAAACACATGGGGAAGAGTTTTCAAATCGTTTTGGGCTGGGATTTTCTGCTACAGACCGAGAAGAAAATATTCGACGCATTGGAGCTGTGGCAGAGATCTTTACCCAAACGGGCATCATAGCGCTTACTGCTTTCATCAGCCCGTACCGCGTTGATCGAGATAAAGTGCGCAATACTTTAAAGGAAGGTGAGTTTATTGAAGTTTTTGTAGATGCACCCATTGAGGTCTGTGAACAACGGGACCCTAAAGGGCTTTACAAAAAAGCTCGGGCGGGTGAAATAAAAGGTTTTACCGGCATTGACGACCCTTATGAAGAGCCGCTAGACCCAGAACTTATTCTGTTATCAGCAGAAAAAACACCAGATATACTTGCTGATGAAGTTATCAGTTTTTTACAGAATAAGGGTATTCTCTAGTTATCTTATTGATAGCTGTATGGGTATTAGTTTATTGTAGCAACTACGAACCGAGGGTAGAGATTTAGACAAATTTATCTGGAACAAATTTGAACGCGCGCAGCGCGGCCCGCAGGGCGGATTACATGGACGTAATCCGTAATCTCTCCAGCCGCGCCACACAACAAACCCGCTTTTGCGGGTTTTTATTCGATGTGAGACGTGATGGTTTTGCGCCTTATACCGGTGATCGGCTCAATGCGGTGGGGACCATCGGTGGATGATCTCCTCGATATCGGCTTTTGAAAACGGCTTGCTCAGGTAATCATTCATACCCGCTACACGGCATTGTTCACGGATGCCTTTTTGTATATCGGCTGTCAGCGCAATGATTGGTATATGTGCGTATTCGGCCTGTTGCTTACGGACCTGGCGAGTCGCCTCGAGGCCGTCCATTTTTGGCATCTGGCAATCCATTAGGACCAGGTCGAAATGTTTGTTCTTTAATGCCTGTAATGCAAGTTCACCGTCGTCGACAATAGTGACTTCGCAGCCAACGGATTCAAGCATGGCAAGCGCGACTTCCTGGTTAATTTCATTGTCTTCAGCGAGTAATACGCTTGTATGTGGTTTGATATTGCCCATGCCCGCAGTGGTTGAATAGTGGCTTTTCATTTCACGCGCAGATTCTATATTTTCATTTCTTGCATTTTGCAGTTGTTTTGTAAGCTGGAGTGATATGGTAAATATCGAGCCTTTGCCGGGTGTGCTCTCGACTGTGATTTCACCGCCCATGAGCGTGACAAGTTCCCTGGTGATGGCAAGTCCCAGGCCGGTGCCGCCAAATCTACGTGTTGTTGTGTCATCAGCCTGGGTAAATGCATCGAAGATATGTGACTGCGCGCCGGGTGGAATACCGATCCCGGTATCCTCTACTTCAATCTTTAGTTGCATGCTATCAGCGTGGTCCTGGAGCGGCACTACGCGAATACAAATTTCACCGTACTGCGTGAATTTAACTGCGTTACCGACCAGGTTAATTAATACCTGCCTGATTCGCTGTTCGTCACCTACAAACAATAACCTGGTTTTCGGCGCATCTAAAACCAGGTTTAGTCGTTTGATTCGCGCGGCTTCAGATACTATTTGTAATACGTCATCAAGCACGTCAGCCAGGTTAAATGGTAAATGTTCAAGTTTTAGTTTGCTGGATTCCATTTTTGAGAAATCCAGTATTTCATTTATAAGGCTGAGCAGTATCTTTCCTGAACGGATCGCGGTTTCCGTAAATTTCTGTTGCCTGTCAGTCATTTGTGATGATTGCAGTAATTCAAGCATACCAAGCACGCCGTTCATCGGTGTGCGCACTTCATGACTAATGGTGGCAAGGAAGCGGCTTTTTGCAATGTTGGCGGTTTCTGCGGCGCGTTTTGCTTCTAATAAATCGAGTTCTGCCTGTTTCTGTTCAGTGTCATCGCGGCCATAGATATTGACATAATCACGCATTGTGCGCGGTATGAAGCGTAGCGTAAAATGTGTGCTGCCAGCAGTTACTTCAAGTTCCTGGTGTTGTTCCTGGCGTAATACCTCGTTAACAAATTTGTTGATATCGCCAGGAGAATGCCCGCCGACATGTGTTCCCCAGACGTTAAGAATTTGACGGCCTGGATCGTTACTATAGAGTATCAGGCCATCTCGGTTGATACGCAGAATTGGATCGGTATTTTCTTCAGAAAAAGCGGCGCGTGCAGCGTAGCCCTCAAGTTCCTGTTCGTGCTGCCTGTCTACCAGGCGATGTCGCCACGCGGATATTGCTGCAATATATATAAGCAAAAAACTGACAACGGAGACTACTGCCCACACATAGTTTAAATTGCGAATGTCAATTTCCTTACTGACGTTGAGCTCTGTCTCCTGGCCATACAAATTCAGTCCACGTGTGTGGGTCAGTGCGGGCAGCAGCGCATAGCTGTTATCAGTCTGGTTTTTTTCGATCAGTGAGTACTCAAATGATTCATTCGAATCTGGCTTGTTCTGGTTTAATTTGATATTCAGGTTTAGTGTGTCAGGCACTAGCTCACCGAGCAGGCTGTCGGCGCCGACTTCAATCGCAATAGCGCCGTTAAACATACTGATACGTTCTTCAAGACTGCTGGGCGCGTATCGTCCCTGGTAGACGGTTTTGAAAATCATAATGCCACCGTTACGTTGTAGCAGGTGTGTGACAGTAGATGCTACGCCTTTGCCTGTGCGAATGGCCTTGTTAACGGCTGTGCTGAGTTCCGGGCTGGAGAGTACGTCGTAGCCGAGCAAGGTGCCCATATGGGGCTGGAGCGGTTCGATTACATTGATTATCAGATACTCGGGTCTCTCACGTGCCGGTATGAGCCTGTTGCCCTGTGCTGTTTCAGAAACCTGGAACTGGAAATAGCCGAGGTCATTTTTTTCTTCTTCAAGGCTTGCCCTGTCGCTGTTGCTGAGTTTACGCAAAGACACAGCAGATCGTATGTATGGATAGGCGCTGAGTAGTTCCTGTGCGAACGTCGAGAACTGGACTTCACTGACATGGTCGCTCGCCTGGTGGAAGCCGGCGAGGGCGGTGAGTACTGCTTCGAGTGTGCTGTATCGGCGAGTCAGTTCGTCGTATACCAGGTTGGCCTGGGTTTGAAATTCATGCTCGGTTCTGGATAATTCCAGGCTAAGCGTCCACAGTCCTATGATAGAGCATAACACCAGGCCAATTAGCCAGAACATTAAACGTTGCAGATTGGTGATCACTGGGTTCATGCGTTCGACTCGTTCTTCTATGCTCGGCGTAATAGCAAAATTATTACTGTATTTGTTTGGACTTGCGTAAAAGTCCATCTGATAATTTAATGCCGCTTGCATCCAGCAGTGCTGAGTTTGTCCACATATCCCATTTACGATTTGGAACAATAGCGATCCTGGAAATATCTACGCCTTCGAGAATACTTAAAGCAGCCTTTGCGGCAAGTTCGCCCTGTTCTTCTGCGATCTTGGTGAAGCCTAGCATACTATAAGGCATCATCCATTCATGACTGGTGACACTCAATTTCTTGCTGACGGGTGTTATTTCATCAATGATGTAGCGCTCGTTCCACTCGGGGATTCCTGCATTGCTGCCTATGATAATAAAGTCATATAACTGTGCTTGTTTATAAGCATTAATCCACTGCTCGACTGTGTCAGCAAGCACCGAGTCCATGTGTATTGATAATCTTGCGGTGACTTTCTCGAAGCGTTCGAAGTTTTTTTGTTCGGTAGTTGTATTAGCGCCAATATATAGTGCTCTGCGTGCCCGAGGCAGCAGGTTTTGTACTTTTTCAAGCAGCGGAGTAAGTGGTGCAACTTCAATAATACCGGTGACATTGCTATAGGGAAAGCCGTATTCTTCAGCAGTCCAGTTAACACCGCAAAATACGAAAGGTGTTGCTGCATTTTTATAGTATTTCTGGATTATATATTTGGCAGCATTATCATCAGCAGTAATCACGACGTCGGGCAGCCATGTGTCTATCAGGGATTTCGCTTCCAGTGCTTTAGTCTCGGCATATTCGCGATCTTTATGTCGCTTGGTATCCATGTCAAATTGTTTAATCTCGCACTTGTCGCCCAGGGATGAACGCACACCTCGCTCGACACCGTCTGACCATGCATAACCCTGATGGTAAGATGAGATGAACAGACACTTGCTGGCGAATGCTGGTTGTGATGCAAAGCCGGTCAGTGTGGTCAATCCAGTTAGCAGCAGGATAGCAAACCAGCTGGATTTAGCTTGAAGCGGCTCGTTGATCCTCCTGGTTGTCATTGGTGAATACATTAGTAACTCGGGTTATATGTAAGAGGCTCCTTCTCAATTGTTATTGTTTATATTCCGATCCTGTTTATGTTATAGGTGATATTGAGTAGATCAATAGATCGCCAATATAATGTATATATCGGCTTCATGCTACAAAACATAAGCATAATTCCCGGAAAATCGTAGATCTGGATCGGAAGTTACTCTGGTGAAGTGACAGGTGTTCAGGCGCGTTGTTATTATTAACAAGAATAAGTCTCATTCACATCGTATTTTTACGAGGGATCAACAAATTCAACAGTCGCCGCCAGCTGGTAGCCCTTGTTTCTGACAGTTCTGATCAGAGCGGGTGTGTTGGGGTTGGTCTCGAGTTTTTTGCGTAATTTGGATATCGCCATATCTGCAGAACGATCAAGCGGTGTCCATTTACGGCCCGAAATAATACTCAGGATGCGATCGCGACTGATTGCGACGTAGGGCTTGTTGACCATGGCGGCCAGCAACTGGTATTCACTGCTGGTAATCTCGATCTGGACGCCTTCAGGGGAGGACAGTGTCTGATCCAGCAGATTAAATTTCCAGCCTGCGAATACTGCCTGCGATTTCTTTTTGTGTTGATTTTGTGTGCTTGTTGAACGCCTTAACACCGAATGAATCCTGGCGAGCAATTCCTTTTCTTCGAATGGCTTGGTGATGTAATCATCGGCACCGATTTCGAGTCCGTTGACCTTGTCGCTGATATCGGCTTTCGCACTCAGGAAAATAAACGGGATGTCAGATGTATTACGAATTTCCTGCGCGAGCGTTAGTCCGTCTTTACCAGGAAGCATTATGTCGAGCAGGATCAGGTCATAGGTTTCCTGTTGAAGCAGGCTGTGCATCATGTCGCCATTTGTGGCACTGGCAGTTTCATAACCGCCCTGTTCAAGATACCGAGTCAGCAATCGACCAAGACGTTGGTCGTCGTCGACAATCAGGATTTTTTGTTTCTGCATATTCTGTTTTACTAATATAGTGACAATCTGGAGAAAGCTGCTTTGTGTAACGACGCGTGCCGGAATAGTCACTGCAACTACCTGTTAAATATAGCAGCTATTTATCAAAAATATATATCATAATCAATGTTTTGCAGATTAATTGATATTAACTATATCTGGTAAATAGTAACATTATATCTCGCCTGAAATCGACTGAATTTGAACATAGATCGCCGCATACTGCTGTAGACAATTGTGTCATATTCTCTGGCCGATAGCGTGAACCCTGCTTGAACTGCAGTGTTTGTCCTGGGCCAGATGTTATCCCGGCGGAACTTGCCAGCCCTAAAGCCGTGTCCTTTCTGGCCGATATCTAAGGGTGTGCCGATAGACAAGTTGCTGTCGGTAAACCACTGATTCGGGCAAATACTCAATATACAGGCGGGACTGAAATGGATCTGGCGACACTCATCGGCGTTATCGGGGCAATGGGCGCTATTATGGCGGCAATTATGATGGGTGGCGAAATGTCGATGTTCGTCAACGGGCCCAGCATCATGATTGTTATCGGCGGAACATTTGCAGTGACGCTGATGAAGTTCCCGCTCTCCCATATGCTGGGTGCTTTCGGCATTGCCCTCAAGGCGTTTGTTTATAAATCGACGCAACCCAGTGCGATCATCGAACAGAGCATCGAGCTCGCCAATGTTGCCAGAAAAGAAGGGCTGCTCGGTCTGGAAAATGTTGCCGTGGAAAACGAGTTTCTCAAAAGTGGGATACAGCTGGTGGTCGATGGCAATGCACCCGAGCTGGTGCACAAAATTTTATCGAAAAATATCAGCCTGTCGATCGAGCGCAACGAAACCGGCCTGAACATATTCAAGGCCATCGGCGACGTGGCACCCGCGATGGGCATGATTGGTACCCTGATCGGCCTGGTCCAGATGATGTCGAACATGAGTGATCCTAAATCCATTGGCCCGGCCATGGCGGTTGCCCTGCTGACCACCTTGTATGGCGCGGTCATCGCAAACACAATTGCATTACCCATTGCAGACAAGCTTGCACATCGCAGTAATGAAGAGCGTCTTAACAAGTCGATGATCCTTGAAAGTATCAGTGCCATCCAGGAAGGGCTGAATCCACGCATGATCGAAGGGCTATTGAATGCCTATTTACCCGCCGCCAAAAAATCAGCCGACGTGGCAGAGAAGGCGGCCTAGTGATACATGGCTATGCGTGAACAGGAATTATTGAAATGAACGAAGATTGTAACTGTCCTGCAAGTATGCCGGCATGGGTAATGACCTTTGCCGACCTGATGTCATTGTTGCTCGCATTCTTCGTACTATTATTCTCATTCTCGGAGATGGACAAAAACGTATACAAGGAGCTGGCAGGCTCGTTGAAAGATGCCTTTGGCGTACAGCGTGACATCAAAGTCAAAGATCCGCCCAAGGGTATCAACATCATCGCGCGCGAATTTAGCCCGGGTATTCCGTCGCCAACACCTTTCAACGAGGTCAGGCAGTCCACTACGGATGATTATAAATTGCACCCGGTGTTTACCGATCCGTCAGAGCAGGGCCAGGAAAGCAGTGAAACCAGGAATGTGCCTGAAGAACTCACCCAGGATGAACTGGACCTGCTGGATCGAATCAAGAAAGAAAGTGAGGAAATTCGTGTGGCGCTAGGCGAGGAAATCAATAATGGACTTGTTGATATGGAAGTCAAAGAGAAGCAAATTATTTTGCGCATACGCGAAAAGGGCTCGTTCCCGTCCGGCAGCGCAAAAATTATTGAGCCATTCAAAAATATCACCCGCAAAGTCAGTGAAGTATTCAGCGAGTTTGATGGCACGATAATCGTATCAGGCCATACTGATAATATACCGATACATACTGACAGATTTCGTTCGAACTGGGAGTTGTCTGCGTCACGTGCTGTCAGTGTTATCCATGAGCTGTCAAAAGACAATGTACTAAGAAACAAGCATTTTCAGCTGGCGGCCTTTGCAGAAACACAGCCTGTTGATTCTAACGATACCTGGCTTGGACGCACAAAAAACAGGCGTGTTGAAATTACCTTGTCCTATGAAAAACCACGTATGGCTAACAAGCAGTCAAAAATAAATAAATCAGCTACTGGAACAGCGCAACCTGTGGTTGTAAACCGGCAAGACGGGCAACAGGTCAAGCCAAACATCGGAAGTATTAAGGCGGAGAAGGTACTATGAAGTCTGCACCTGAAAATTCTGCACTCGAGCAGCGCGAGTATTTCCGTATCGACGACACGGCGATAGTTCAATATCGCATTATTTCAGAAGACGAGTATCAACAGCTGGCTGTTATTGGTAATGATATTCCTGACAAGCTGACTTTGAAAGCAAAATTTGACTGCATGAGTCGCCAGCTCCAGCCATTACACCGAACCATTGCTTCAAGCCATCCAGATATTGCAAAGTTTCTTTCAATACTTGAGCAGAAACTAAACATGCTCACCGAGCAGATGGTTAAAGATGAAATAAGTGAAGTGGACCACCGTCCCCAGGTCGTAAATATTGGTGCGGGCGGCATGTCGTTTTCTGCTGAATCACCGCTTATGACGGGCGCGTTGCTGGAACTAAGGCTGGTACTGCTGCCGGAGATGACAGGCGTTTCCACCTATTCTAAGGTTGTGTCATGTGTGCGCAATAAAGCAGCTGAATCTGCAGAGAATGATTACCAGGTTGCGGTTCATTTCGAAAATATGAGTGACGAAGTCAGAGATATTATCAGTCGCCATGTGCTCACCAAGGAGCAATCAATGCTCAGAAAACAGAAACAGGACTAGCGTGTTTGAAAAGGGGCCACGTTGTTGTATTGCAATGCAACAACGTGGCCCTGTGCATCACGCCGGAGTAGAGTTTCGATCGATATGATACTTGCGCATTTTCTCGGCAAGTGTAGTGCGCTGCAAGCCAAGTGATTTGGCTGCGTGTGCGATAACACCGCCAGAGTTGTTTAGTGCATCAAGGATAATGTTTACCTCGATATTCGATATGTATGACTTCAG
>JBATHJ010000531.1:0-1950 GCA_049666625.1 Gammaproteobacteria bacterium
TTCCTCAAAGCTGTGGTGTTCAAATATGGTGAGCACGAATCGCGCGCCGCGCTTGCTGTCGACAAAATAATTGGTATTTTCGATGCCTTCAGAAATACCGGCGTAAGAAGCCGGCTCACCCACATTATAATGAGTAAGAAATGCTTCCAGTTCGTGTTGCTCGATGGTGGTGTAAACCGACATGTTGAATTAGGCGCGCGCCCGGTGTCGCAAAATGCGGCCAATTCTAGCCTAAACCAAAAAAAGAATCAGGTTTGTCATGACGAAGGGCGCAGCCGGGAAGCTTGCGACGCCAGTCTGTGCTGGTTTGGCCGGCGGATGCCAGAACTACTGATTCACGTAGGGTGTGCCGTGCGCACCGTTGTTAAAAAAGGATAAAAAGCGAGGTGCTCGTGTCACACCCACCGTTGAGCCGATCTGCAGCCGTTGTGGTTCAGGGGTAGCCAAGGTGCGCACGGCACACCCTACGGTTGAACGCTCTCTGTGACCTCTGTGGCTAATTATCAAGCTTACAGCTGCGACAGGATCTCCTGCTCCTCCTCCGAAGGCTCGAAAGTACGGTCCTCGTAGTGATCGAATATCGCCTGCACGATTTCATCAGGGTCATCGATCAGTTTGAGCAACTCGAGGTCCGCGGCGTCGATCGTGCCTTCGACGACCAGGGTGTTCTGAAACCAGTCGAGCAGGCCCTGCCAGAACGGGCGGTTGACCAGGATAATCGGGATATTGCGGGTTTTGCCGGTCTGCACCAGGGTGAGGATTTCGGCCATTTCATCCAGTGTGCCGAAGCCCCCGGGGCAAACGACATAGGCCGAGGCGTATTTGACAAACATCACCTTGCGCGAGAAAAAGTGCCGAAACTGCAGGTGAATATCCTGGTAGGCATTGGGCTTTTGCTCGCGCGGCAATTCAATATTGAGCCCGATACTGGGCGATTTGCCCGCGATCGCGCCCTTGTTGGCCGCCTCCATGATGCCGGGCCCGCCACCGCTGACCACGGAGAAGCCGGCATCCGACAGTGCCTTGCAGATCGCGACCGCGTGCAGGTAATTGGGGTGATCAGGTTTGGTGCGCGCCGAGCCGAACACGCTCACCGAAGGCCGGATCGGCGCCAGTTTTTCAAAGCCTTCGACAAATTCGGCCATGATCTGGAAAATCTTCCACGATTCACGCACCAGTTCGACTTCACTGCCAGCATTGAGCCGGCGCGGCGGGCGATTTTTACTGTCAGTCAAGACACTCTCCTCCAGTCACATCAATTTCAGGTGTAGTCGCCATAAGCATAGCGGTTTGCGATAATCTTGTGCACTCGCATGCACTGGAAATCTAATGTCAGATAAAACCCCACCCGTGATCCTGGTCGATGGCTCGTCATACCTGTACCGTGCGTTCCACGTGCCGCAGTTACAGCGCCTGACCAACAGCCGCGGCGAAATGACCGGCGCGGTCTACGGTGTGATTAACATGTTGCGCAAGTTGCGCACGGATTATGACCCACAATACATGGCAGTGGTGTTCGACGCCAAGGGCAAAACCTTCCGCCACGACATGTACAAGGAGTATAAGGCGACACGGCCACCGATGCCTGACGATTTGCGCAGGCAGATCGAACCGCTGCACGCGCTGGTCAGGGCCATCGGTTTCAAGCTCATATCGGTACCCAATGTCGAAGCCGATGATGTTATCGGCACTTATGCAAAACGCGCCAGCGAACAGGGTCGCGACATGCTGATTTCTACTGGCGACAAGGACATGGCGCAGCTGGTGAGCCCGCACGTCACCCTGATCAACACCATGAGCAATACCCTGCTGGATGCAGACAGCGTGGTGGACAAGTTCGGCGTCAAACCCGAACAGATCATCGATTACCTCGCGCTGATGGGTGACACCTCGGACAACATTCCCGGGGTGTACAAGGTCGGACCGAAAACCGCGAGCAAATGGCTGAAC
>JBATHJ010000532.1:0-4307 GCA_049666625.1 Gammaproteobacteria bacterium
TTTTTATTGCCCATGGGTAAAGCCAAAGTCGCGACAACTGAAAACATTGCTGAAATCGAAGCGCGTCGTGCCGAGCTTGAAGCCCAGGCTGCGGCCACCCTGGCAGCGGCTGAAAAACGTCGCGACCAGATTACTGCACTCAGCATTAGCATCACTGCAAAATCAGGCACTGAAGGCAAGCTGTTCGGTTCCGTGGGTGGGGTTGATATCGCTGAAGCAGTAACCGCAGCAGGTGTCGAACTCGAAAAACGTGAAGTGCGTTTGCCAAATGGTCCCATTCGCCTTGCCGGCCAGTATGAAGTTGAGCTGCATTTGCACGCCGATGTAAATGCCATACTGGATCTCACTATCATTGCTGACGAAGATTAAAGCTGGCTGGCCGTCGAGC
This sequence comes from Gammaproteobacteria bacterium, assembly GCA_049666625.1. Lineage (GTDB taxonomy): Bacteria > Pseudomonadota > Gammaproteobacteria > SZUA-229 > SZUA-229 > JASBSR01. The sequence goes on from JBATHJ010000532.1 coordinate 389, forward strand.
TGATAGATATCAGCCGGCACCGGGTAGCGAACGGTGATCAGAAGAAAAAAACCTCCAGACGGGAGGTTTTTTTCTGATCACTGTCGTCCTGCAAACGCGCGGCCTTGTAGCTAGTCTTGCCCCGACTGGTTTTGCCTGGCCCGGTTCTCAAGCACTTACAAACAACTGCTAACTGTCGACTATTGTTACTCGACTATTGATACTCGACTATTAACGCTCGGCTATTAACTTTCTACAATTAAATAAGCGCTGCTTATCATCTCGACGTTGCTGATACGCCGTTCGCATGGCACACTTGGCGCATGTCTGATACCGTCTCGTTCCCCGTTGCCGATCGCACCACGCACCTGCGCGTTCCACCGCATTCCGTCGAGGCTGAGCAGGCGGTCATCGGTGGTTTGCTGCTCGATAACCGTGCCTGGGAGAAAATTGCTGACAAAATTTCAGCGCTCGATTTTTATCGCCAGGATCACCGTACCCTGTTCGAAGGCATTGGTGACCTCGAAGCACGCAATCAACCTTTTGATGCGGTCACGCTTTCCGAACTCCTGACCAAAACCGGGCAGCTCGAGCAGGTGGGAGGACTGGCCTATATCGGGCGTCTCGCCAAAGACACGCCAAGTGCCGCGAATATTACCGCCTATGCCGATATCGTGCGCGAACGCTCGATTTTGCGCCAGTTGATCGCAACCGGTACGGACATCACCAGTAACGCGTTTCAGACTGAAGGCCGCGAAAGCCGCGAGCTACTCGAAGAAGCCGAAAAACAGATCTACCAGATTGCAGAACAGGACATGCGCGGCCGCGGTGGCTTTCAGGACATCAAGGGCCTGCTGACGCGCACGGTAGAACAAATTGACCATCTGTTCGAAACCGAAGGTGCCATCACCGGGCTGCCCACGGGTTTTGACAAGTTCGATGAAATGACTACCGGCCTGCAGCCGGGCGACCTGGTCATCGTCGCCGGCCGCCCGTCGATGGGCAAAACCACGTTTGCGATGAATATCGCCGAAAATGCAGCGATAGGTGCGCAGGTGCCGGTCGCGGTTTTCAGCATGGAAATGCCCAGCGAGCAGCTCGCGATGCGTATGATTTCATCGCTCGGTCGCATCGACCAGCACCATATCCGTACCGGACAGCTGACAGATGATGACTGGCCACGGATTACCTCCGCGGTACACATGCTGTCGGAAGCCAAGTTATTTATCGACGATACCCCGGCGATGTCGCCCAATGAAGTACGCGCACGCGCGCGTCGCTTAAAACGCCAGCACGGACTCGGCCTTGTGGTCGTGGATTACCTGCAGCTGATGCAGGTCGCCGGCGGCAGTGAAAACCGCGCCACTGAAATTTCGGAAATATCTCGCGGCCTGAAAGCGCTGGCAAAAGAGCTGAAGGTACCGGTGATTGCGCTCTCACAGCTCAATCGAAGCCTGGAGCAACGCACTGACAAGCGACCGATTATGTCGGACCTGCGCGAGTCTGGTGCGATCGAGCAGGACGCCGACCTGATCGTGTTTATTTATCGTGATGAAGTTTATAACGACGAAAGTCCGGACAAGGGCACGGCGGAAATCATTATCGGTAAACAACGCAACGGCCCCATCGGCAAGTCGCGCCTGACCTTCCTCGGCAAATACACCAAGTTCGAAAACTTTGTGCCGGAAATGAATTACAGCGAAGGATTTGAATGAGCGCTGGCAATGGGCGCACGGCAAAGGTAGAGATTGATAGCGACGCCCTGCAGCATAATTTGCAACGCGTCAGGCAGCTCGCTCCCCGAAGTAAAATTATCGCGGTCATCAAGGCCAATGCATACGGGCATGGTGTGCACAGTGTTGCACATGCGCTGGCAGATGCCGATGCGTTTGCACTTGCGATGTGCGAAGAAGCCCTGCAGCTGCGCGCCGCGGGGATCACCCGACCGATGATGGTGCTGCACGGTTTTCATACTGCGGATGAACTTGCACAACTGGCATCACAGGAAATTTCTGCTGTTGTGCATCACGCTGCACAGGTCGTACTCCTCGAAAATTATCACGGTAAACCGATTGATATCTGGTTGAAGCTTGATACCGGCATGCACCGACTGGGTTTCGCCCCTGAAGCGTATGCCGATATTGTGAAACGCCTGCGCGACTGCAGTGCTGTCGGTCGCATACGTTTAATGAGCCATTTCGCCAATGCAGATGACACTGGGCATGCACTCAACCTGAAGCAGTTGCAGGTGTTTACAGGCCTCAGCCAGGATTCTGGATTTGAATGCAGCATGGCAAATTCAGCGGCGCTGACTGCAATCCCGCAAAGCCATTTTGACTGGGTGCGGCCGGGCATCATGCTCTACGGTTCATCATCTCTCGCTGGTCAGAGCGCACAGTCGCTGGCACTCAAACCGGTGATGTCGTTTACCGCACCTGTGCTCGCGGTGAAGCGCCTCAAGGCAGGTGACAGCGTTGGCTACGGCAGCTGCTGGGTGTGTCAGCATGATACGCATATGGCATGCGTGGCCGCGGGGTATGCAGATGGTTACCCGCGACACGCGCGCGCGGGCACGCCGGTAGTGATTAATGGCCGGCGCTGTGCGCTGATCGGTCGGGTGTCGATGGACAGTATTTGTGTCGAACTGGATGATCTCGAAGTCACACCCGGCGACCAGGCCGAGCTCTGGGGCCAGCAACTCTGCGTCGATGAAGTCGCAAGTTGCGCCGAGACCATCAGCTATGAATTGCTCTGCCAGGCGGGGAATGCCGCCCGAATGCGCTAAAGCGCCAGAAGACTTGGGATTTGAGCTGTCGTGGTCTATGCTTACGGGAATTAACTTCATCTAAAACAAGCGGGTTCTGCACTAGCAAAGGCCCCATAAAAAAACTAATCGATGACGATGTCAAAGATGGCGGACGCATCATGCAAGGAGTTCATATGATTCACAAACTTCCTCAGAAAATTTTACTGGCGGGTGTCATTGTTGCGAGTGTAAGCCTGGTTTCCTGCGGCGGCGGTGCGACCAATATGTTTCGTGGCAATGCCAGTCACAATGGCCAGATGGCGTCATCGGGGCCGACCGAATTGACCACCCTGGCGTGGAAATACGTGTTGCCAGATAAAGTGTATTCATCACCGCTGGCGGGCGACCGCGAGGTATACGTTGGCTGTAATAACGGCTACCTGTACGCGATTGACCAGGAAACGGGCCTCGAGAAATGGAATTTTAGAACCGACAACAATATTGAATCGACACCTGCACTTGTTGACAACATTCTATATGTGGGAAGCTGGGACAAGCATGTCTACGCGATCGACACCCGCAGCCGTGGTTCGCTCTGGAAGTTCCCGACGACTGGACCGGTTTCATCTTCACCTGTGGTACACGATGGCGTGGTATATATCGGTAGTGAAGATGGGCATCTGTATGCCATCGAGGCAGCAACCGGTTATGAAAAATGGCGATTTAAAGCCAGCGGTGCTATCTACAGTTCGCCAGCATTACTTAATGAGCATGTATTCTTCGGTACATTGAGTGGTGACGTGTTCGCAGTGAATATTCAATCCGGGCAGGAATACTGGCGCTATCACACACGCCATAAAATACATTCATCGCCCGCTGTTGACGAGAGGCAGGTGTATTTCGGCAGTGATGACAAACATGTGTATGCAGTGAATATCAAGACTGGCCAGCTGGCATGGGAGAAAAAGACGGCAGGTGAAGTGCTGTCATCGCCTGCGCTGGATGGTGACACACTCTATATTGGCAGTAAAGACGGTTATGTGTATGCATTTGACACCGGCAATGGCAGCCGTCGCTGGGAGTTCAGAACCGAAGCGCCCGTGTACGCACCACCGGTGCTGGCTTCAGGCACAGTCTATGTCGGTAGTTCGGATAACCATTTGTATGCACTCGACAAGGACAGCGGAAACTTGC
>JBATHJ010000533.1:0-1562 GCA_049666625.1 Gammaproteobacteria bacterium
TGTATCAACTTCGTTGCTGTACACCCACAGATGCCCGGCACGCAGGCGGCGTTCCTCGCGTTTTTTTAACTGCAATGCAGGTAACTGAGGATGCTCAGACATAAGACTTATAATCCTGGAATTACAGTTTGAATGAATTAACTGGCGTTACTGCCGAAGCGTTTATCGAGATACTGGTTGATATCGGTTGATTCATATAACCATTCGACCGAACCGTCATCGTTTACTATGCGCAAACAAGGCACCTGGTACTTGCCGCCTTCACTGATCAGTTCCTGGTTCCACTTCGGATCGTTACGCGCATCGCGGGTTTCAATGTCCAGGCCCAGGCGGCGGACTGTGCGGCGGGTTTTGACGCAGAACGGGCACTGTTTGAACTGGTACAAAGCCAGCTTCGCGGTTTGCGTATCCAGCTCAGCTTTTTTTTCAGGCGCGTACACGGCGGGCGTTGGTCGCGTTAGCCAGTCGATAAAAATAATGATCTGGCCGAGGATCCAGCGGATGGGTTTGAATATGTATTTCATAAGTTCAATAATCGATCCTCGCCTTCGCGAAAATGGGAATCCGGTTAAGGACCCGGGTAAGTATATTCATAATTGTTTTGAAGAAATAACAGCACTTGGTTGAGTAGATTACGGTGCAAAATTTTACTTACATTAATTAATCTTTCTCTGCGCCCTCTGCGCCTCTGCGGTTTCGCATTTAAATTTTTTAGCTTTTACCCTGCAATCCTTCTCGACCTTTGCGACTACGCGATCTAATTTTTTATATCTTCAAACGATCCGTGCGCCTGCAGATCAGCATGGTACGAAGACCTGACCATCGGCCCGCTGGCAACGTGTTTGAATCCCAGCTCCATGCCGACTTTGTACAAATCATCAAACTCCTGCGGCGTTACAAAACGCTCTACCGGCAAATGATGCTGACTGGGCTGCAGGTATTGCCCCAGCGTAAGCATGTTAATGTCGTGCGCGCGCATGTCGCGCATGACTTCAATCACTTCTTCGATGTCTTCGCCGAGGCCGAGCATCAGGCCCGACTTGGTGGGCACATCGGGCTGCGCCTGCTTGAAGCGCTTTAATAGATCGAGTGACCATTGATAATCTGAACCGGGGCGACATTGCTTGTACAAACGCGGCACGGTTTCGAGGTTGTGATTAAACACGTCCGGCGGTGCAATCTGCATCAGTTGCAATGCAATATCCATGCGGCCGCGAAAATCGGGCACCAGGATTTCGATTTCAATCGCCGGATTGCTCGCCCGCACCTGCTGGATGCACTCGACAAAATGTGCGGCGCCACCATCGCGCAGGTCATCGCGGTCGACCGAGGTGATCACCACGTAGCGTAAACCCATGGCTGAAATTGTTTCTGCCAGGTTCACCGGCTCATTGGCATCCAGCGGGTTAGGGCGACCATGGCCCACATCGCAAAACGGGCAACGCCGGGTGCAAATATCGCCCATGATCATGAACGTGGCTGTGCCCTTGCCAAAGCATTCACCCAGGTTTGGACAGGCAGCTTCTTCGCACACGGTGTGCAGCTTTTGTTCGCGCAGGATG
>JBATHJ010000534.1:0-1847 GCA_049666625.1 Gammaproteobacteria bacterium
CGCACCAAACGGGACGTCGGATCATACCCTGGTCACCGGCATCGACCTGACCAATGCCTTCGTCGGTAAGGTATTGATCGACGATGCAGCAAATGAAGACGACACCGATGGCGGGGCGCTGAGCTTCCCGGCTACACCCGCTACGTTTGACTGGACAAACTTCGATAATGATTTTCGCGGCTGGGGCGTGGACGGCTCTGCCTTCCCCAGCACAAATCATCGAGGCCGATGGACTATCGGTGGTGGTCGCATCTGGGACTGGAGTGTATCGATCGGAGACAACGGTAACGCCGGCAACCCCGCGCTGCTCGATGTACTCACGCTGCCCGACGGCAGCGAGACGCTAACGCATACCTGGAGCGACACATCGACAACTCAGTTCTTGCGCAAGGCCGTCGAAATACCGGGTGACGGTATCGGTAATGACAATACTCTTTGTGAATCAGGTGAAACCTGTATTTATTTGCCAAACATCGGCAGTTACCAGGGTCACGGTGATTTCGTGAGCGCCGGCGCATTCACCGACGGAATACTAACCGGCATTACGCTGATGAAATACGAAAGCAACGGTTACTGAGAAATAACCGGTAATATAAAAATCCACGCGTTGCGGTGCACTCCATAGTATGTTTCAACGGCAGTCTTTATGACTGCCGTTTTTTGTATCCCGCATGACCACTCTTGGCCGTTAGCCGACACATACCCTGATCATGGATTCCTGCCCCTAACAGGTCACACATTTTCTTCAACAGGTGTTACACCACCATGATCAATACGTTCGTATTCTGCGATAACCTGTGCACCAAGCAGCAAAATAATTGCGCCAAATTCAAAGCTGAGAAGAATGATTATGGTAGTGGCAAGCGAGCCATAAATAACACTGACAAACGAAAGCGTGGAAAAGTACCAGATCAGGATATGCCGCGTGACTTCCCATAACAGGGTCGCCGCAACGCCGCCAACCAGGGCATGTGACCACGCCAGTCGACCGACGGGCATCACCAGGTAAACCGAAGTCAGTAACAGTATTTCGCCAAACACACCCAGCGCATAGAGCACAGTCGCCGTGGTTTGTGACATGTTGATATTAATGCCGAACAGAGATGGCGTGTCCGCGCTATGTTGATGCAACCAGCCAGACATCAGGCTAACAACAAGAAAACCCGCAGCCAGTAATACAATGTAGATGTACGGCAATATTGCTGAAACCAGGAAATGACGTCGATGCTTCAATTGACGATGAAAAAAGATTGCTGACATGGCACTCTCGAGCACGGTAAATGTCAGCGAACTGAAGAAAATCAATAAAAGGATACCTACGCTGCCAATGACTCGCCAGTTGGCGAGGAATGTTTCCAGGTGCGTGGTCAGTATATCGATGCGCATTGGTGTGGCCATCATCAGAAAGGTTGACAAGGTCTCAAGCAGGAGCTGGGTATCAACAAAATATGAAAGCACGATCAGCACCAGTGCGAACACAGGAATAATTGATAACAGGGTGTAGTAGGCAACTGCGCCGGCCAGCAGCAGGCCCTGGTTTTCCCGGAAGCCTCTCAGTACATCCATGGTAAATTGCCATGGATGGCTGATGACATAGTTAAGCGGTGTTAGTGTGTTATGCATACATTACACAATAGTCGAACTATCTCTCAGCACAAGACTCATAGCGATTGTTGCATCGTCATGTGTGAAGCAGGGCCATAATTATGCCAGCGACAATCGATATACCTTTGTTGATTATAGGCCTGTTACTGGCAGCAACGCTGGCGGCCTTTTTTAGCGGAATATTCCCCTACCCCTTCGGCTTTATTATTCTGGCTTTCGCCCTGGCTGGACGCATTCTGCGA
>JBATHJ010000535.1:0-1803 GCA_049666625.1 Gammaproteobacteria bacterium
ATTGGTTTTTTCATGCGCAGCAGGCCAGCCCGGGTCGATTGGCCATGGTGTTGAGCAGCTTGCTATCAGACACAAAAGGCTCGCTATAGCGCACACCGTCGAGTGTTGCCTGCAAAATTTCCAGTGCCCAGCCCTGCATATCGGGATTGATGCGGTAGTTCATCCAGGTGCCATTGCGCCTTGCCAGCAGTATGCCGGCTGCACGCAAATGCGCGAGGTGGCGGGAGATCTTCGGTTGCGACAGCTTCAGTGCATGGGTCAGCTCGCAGACGCAAAGCTCGCCCTCGGCCTGCATCAACATCAGGCAGCGCAGGCGCGTGCTGTCGGCCAGCATTTTGAAAAAGGTATCGGTGTCATTGAACATGGCGCGAAATATACGTGAGCGCATATATATGGTCAAGCATATATTATTAATTACATAAAAAATTTGCCACAGAGGTCACAGAGGTCACAGAGACTTGTATGGTAAGAATCAATATTGTTTATCTGTGCACCTGGAGCTTATATGCTTATTCGGGGAAAAAGGTTTCTTTACCTCTGTGTTCTCTGTGACCTCTGTGGCAAATCTTTATCTTTATTAAGTGGGAGTACTGTGAAATGGAACTGACAATCGAGTCTATATTTACCGCTGGTGGACTGGTCGGCAACCTGTCGTACATCCTGCTGATTATCTCGATGGCGATGCGCGATATTTTCTGGTTGCGCGCACTCGCGATACTCTCCGGCATCGCCGGCCTGTGCTACGACGTGGTGTGGCTACATAACCCGGTGGGCGCATTCTGGGAAGCATGCTTTATCCTGGTCAACCTGCTGCAGTGGCTGTGGCTGTTGTACGAAAAAAAACGCAGCCTGTTAACGCCACCGCAATCTCTGCTCAGGGACCAGGTGTTCCCGGTGTTGTCCAGCCTGGATTTTCTCAAGCTGCTCGCGACTGCAAGCAGGCGCAAGTTTGAAAATGGCCAGGTGCTGGTGAATAAAGGCAGCGAAGTCACCCGGCTATACCTGGTAGAACACGGTGAGGCCATTGTCGCGCTGGGTGATATGGAAATATCACGTTGCTTGCCCGGCGACTTCATCGGTGAAATCGGTTTCTTCAACCGGGTGCCTGCAACCGCCACCGTGACCGCGTCGAACAATCTTGAATGCCTGGTGTTCGACTGCGCTGTGCTGCATCGGCTGCTGCAGAAAAACCCACAATTGGAACGCGGTGTGACGGTTGCCCTGAATGCCAATCTTGCAACCAAGCTGATTCGTAATAATGAAACCGGCCTGGCAGTGTGATTATGCCAGGCTGCTGTGTAATACCAGCGTCAGGACTTTGCTCTATCAGACTCGTATAAGGATTTCACCCTGGTTTCAGCGTAGCGCGCAAGCTCATCGCGGGTTTTATCGCAGGCATCCACCGCTTCGAGAAAATGCAGTTCGGCGACTATGCCTCTCGCTGCCATAACATTTTTGGCTGATTGCATGAAGCTCATGTCGCCGGTATACAAAACCGCATCATGCACCGCCTTGCTGGTATGCGGATAACGAATAGCGATTGGCTGCACCATGCACTGCGCATTGATTGCGCTTTGCATCAGGCGTCCGTGAAAGCGCCTGATGTTGCCATCGGAGGTCGTGCTTTCCGGAAACAACACCACGTGATGATCGTTTTGCAGTGCGTCATGCATGACAGCATTGGCCTCGGCCGCTGCGTTCTTGCTGCCGCGCGGTATATAGAGTGTGCCCGCTCTTGAAGCCAGCCAGCCAAATACCGGCCAGTGCCTGACTTCGGCGCGCGACAAAAAACGTGCTGGCAAC
>JBATHJ010000536.1:0-1821 GCA_049666625.1 Gammaproteobacteria bacterium
TTTCCCATACATCCTTGCGGCTGGAAAGCTGCACATCGATGATCAGGCGCAGTTCCTGGCGTAATTTTGGATCTTCCACGGGGGTCACGACTTCGACCCGGCTCTCCAGGTTGCGCTTCATCAGGTCAGCTGAACCAATGAAATATTCTTCCTCACCATTGTTCTGAAAATAATAAATCCTGGCATGTTCGAGGAAGCGTCCGGTCACCCCGATCACCTGGGTGGTTTCTGTCAGTCCCGGCAGGCCGGGGCGCAGGCGGCAGGTATCGCGGATGATGAGGTCGACTTTGACGCCCGCCTGGGAGGCGCGATACAGCGCGCGGGTGATATCCACATCTTCCAGCGCATTCATCTTGAACTGGATCAGCCCCGGGGTTTCTGCGCTATGCAGCTTGATCTCGCGGTCGATTTTTTCGATCAGGGCCTTTTTCAGCGTGTACGGCGAAGTCAGTATCTTGCGATAGCGCGGTGGAGGTGAATAACCAGTGAGGTAATTGAACAGCTCGGTCAGGTCCTGGGCGATGTCATTATCGCAGGTGAGCATGCCGAGATCGCAATACAGGCGTGCAGTACCGGCGTGGTAGTTACCCGTACCGATATGGGCATAACGCCGCAGGCCGTTGTAGTCCTTGCGCACTACCAGGATAACTTTACTATGGGTCTTGAGGCCGACAACCCCGTAGGTGACATGAATACCGGCCTGTTCCATGCGGCGTGCCCAGCGAATATTCGCGGCCTCGTCGAAACGCGCCTTGAGTTCGACCAGCACAGCGACCTGTTTACCATTGCGCGCTGCATTGACCAGTGAATCGACAATCGAGCTGTCTTCCGAGGTGCGATACAGGGTCATCTTGATGGCCAGTACCTTGGGGTCATCACTGGCAGTGCGCAGGAAACGTTCCACACTGGTGGTAAACGATTCATAAGGATGTTGCAGCAACAACGCACCGCGTTCGCGGATGATGTGAAAAATGTTGCGCGAATCGTGCACCAGCCGGGTATGTTCAACCGGCTTGTGCGGCGGGTCATGCAGTTCAGGGAAATCCAGCCCGGCGATTTCAAACAGGTCACGCATCGCCATCAGCGATTCAATACCAAAAACATCATTGTCTTCATCCAGGCCGAGTTCCGCGGCCAGCATGCCCTTGTGGGTCGGGTTCATGCGTTTTTCAATTTGCAGGCGCACAATCGGGGCAAAATGCCGGTCACGCAGTTCGGTTTCAATCATCGCCAGCAGGTCGTCTGCCTCTTCTTCTTCCATTTCCACGACCGCATTACGCGTTACCCGGAAAAGTTCGCAGGAGGTGATTTCCATCGACGGGAACAACAGATCGAGATTGTGGGTAATGACATCCTCGAGTTTTACAAAAGTATTGCTGTCGCCTACGCATAGAAATCGTGGCGCGATTTCCTTCAGCATGGGCACCTTGACGCGCGCATAGTGAGAAGCGCTGCCGCCCGGGTAGCGCAATGAAACCAGCAGGTTCAGAGCCAGGTTGGAGATAAACGGAAACGGGTGCCCGGGATCCATCGCCAGCGGGGTCAGCAGCGGGAATATATTGGTGATAAATGTGTTCCTTAACTGTTCCTGCTCGTCCTGATTCAGTTCTGCATACTGACTGATGCGTATGCCCTGAGCATCGAGCAACTCGAGCAGCTGCTGGTAAATTCGGTTTTGCTCGAGGTGCATGTCGCGCACAATTTTCTGGCTTTCCTGGAGTTGTTCCAGCGGCGTGCGGCCATCCACCGAAGGCGTGCGGATACCGGCTGCGATCTGTTGCTTCAGTCCGCCAACACGTTTCATGAAGAATTCGTCGAGAT
>JBATHJ010000537.1:0-2601 GCA_049666625.1 Gammaproteobacteria bacterium
AGGTCATGTTTTGTTCGAACCAATACTGAAAGTCTGTCTGTAGTCTTTCCATATAATAATCATGCCTGAAAAATACATGACCATTAATAATGAGAAGTTCCATTCCACGATATTTTCAGTTTCGGTAGTTTTGTTCTGCGTTAAGTTTAAAACGATACTTATAATGCCTATGGCTAACATCAATATTAAAGCAGTGAGCTGGTATTGAAGCACGCCAGTTTTTATTGTTGCTGCTGCAGGCTTATTGGCCACAATCTTAAAATGCTGGTTCAGCAGTAGCAGCTGGGCCAGTGGCGTCAGGGTAAAATAAAACAGCACACCGATACGGCGCATGAAACGATTGACTTCACCCGTGGTGCCTAAAAAATCGATATAGATAATAAGCGCAAGCATGCCGGCCAGGCCCAGCCATAAAATGACATGCGCGGTTTTTGTTGACTGTCCATGCAGCAGGTCCAGCCAGTGTTTCGCATAGAGCCAGAACCAGATCAGAAACACGCAATATGCAATCATGCTTACGCGAAAGAAAAATATGGCATTGCCACTGCGGCCCGCCTGGCTTATCGTGGTGCAGCCATCGATATACGGGATGCACCAGGGAACAAGCCCTTCGTATGCGCTCAACAGGTAGGCGCCGTTCGACGCGAGCAACGGTAGCAGGCTTATGATTATTGCCAGGGTTCTGGGCTGCATTTAATTCAACATGGCGAATTTTTAATAAGTGTTGCCAGGAAGTATAACAAGCTTGTCCAATGGATTATTAGCTGCCAGTTCCTGTTTCATTCTGCAGGCGGTTCAACCGGTTTACTGCGATACGGGTAGTCTTTCAGGCGGGTATCGGAGCGTTGATGCTGTTTAGTAACCGTCTTCTCGGGGTCGATCCATTCTTCCCATTTAAAGTTTTCGATCACCCTGGCCTGGTAGCTTTCTTCCAGTGGGTGCTCAAGAATATCGTTAACATGTAGCCATTGCTGGTACCGCATGAGGTCAACCTGGTGGGGCGTCGGCTTGCCGCCGGATTTTTTAACCACGGCCTTGAGCGCCTCGACTTCTTTCATATCAACCTTTGGCTTCCATGTAATCTTGCCGGGCAGCATCACCGGTTCGCCGGGTATATTGTTGATGCCCTGTTTCCAGGTTGCGAGCACGGCGACATTGGTGTCTTCGCGGTAGAGCACGATGGCATGGCTATAGCGCTTATCCTTGAAATAGCCCAGGTTGCCATATTGCAGGCGCGCGCCGGTAAGGTAAGCGACAGCATCTGACCAGCAGGGTGAGGTACCGCTAATGCCCCGCAACACGCTGCGGTCGATAATGCCGTCTGGAAAAAGTATCTTGAATGCCACCCATGCGGAACTCGCTGCTGTAGTGGTGCCTTCGCAGTCGTGACCGTGAAAGCGCACAAGGTCTTTTAGCGTTACCGGGTAGGTGTAGGGGTAGTATCGACCTTGCGTTCCCTGTGTCGCCAGCATTTCGAAAACCGGTGCATAGGGCTTTGCGACCATAGATGCATACCATGTCGGGGTGCGATCAGGCGCTTCTACGCCGGTCTCGATAAATATTGATTCACCCTGAACGTATGTGGGTTGTGCAGCTATGGCGTTAGCGGCTAGCAGGATAAAAATACTGCTAACACGAATGGCAGGCTGTAATAAATGCCGCGTGAATCGGAACATGCATCGCCCCTCAGTGAGTTTATTTAGACTAGTTTTGCACACAGGGTTTTGATTTTTGTGAGCACATGTTCCGGTAATACCGGATGAGGCTGTTTGGCGATCATGCCAGTGTAGACTGCACCGACAGTGTCTGCACCTATTGTTTTTGCGGTCATATTGAGCTGCTTATGGGTTGCGTAGAGCCAGCGGCCCATGATCGCCGGGGCCGCGCATGACCATATCAGGATGGCTTTTTTCCTGGGCTGATCAGCTTTACGATAGCGGGGAGCATTCATGTCCCATGACCAGTGTGCATATACCACCAGCCGTTCCATGAAGCGTTTGAAAATAGCGGTGACTGATCCAAAGTTGGTGGGTGAAGCAAGTATGTAAGCATCGGCCTGTTCAATTTTGTCTACCAGCGCCTGCATGCCATCGTGTTGCACGCACACACCAGGTGCAGTGCCCGATTGTTGCGTGCACTCGCGGCAATTGAGGCAAAACTCGATCGGGTAATCGCGTAGCAAAACTATTTCAACGTCTGCGCCGTTCGACGACAGGGCATGCGCCATGGCTTCAACCGCCTGATCGGTTATGCCATCATCCCGGTAGGAGCCATTGATCGCTAGAACTGTTGCCATGATTGGATGTTCCCCTGCATTTGCGCATTGCATTATGCAACACGCCACCAACAGCAGATATCTATACTATGGAAAAAATATTAGGCGCATGCGGGAGATTTGTTTTGATCCAGGTCACTGTTGCAGTGATATTCTGTTCAGAAAGGGTATTGCCAACAATGCGCCTGATGCAGATGTCATTTTGCTCACGTTCAATAGTCTAGATTGATCCTGGTTGAATTTTGACGGTGCTGGCGGGAAATGCCCGCCCTACGTTAATAATTTCTGATTGTTTGCAATGGATTTGTTTTGATTGTGCGTTCATT
>JBATHJ010000538.1:0-4118 GCA_049666625.1 Gammaproteobacteria bacterium
ATCAGCTTTCCCGGCCATAATAACCTGCTGCTCGAAGGCCGGCTTGAATTGCCCGACGACTCACCGCTGTGTTTCGCCACGTTTTCGCACTGCTTCACCTGCACCAAGGACATGCTGGCCGCCTACCGTATCAGCAAAGCGCTGGCACAAAACGGTATCGCCACCCTGCGGTTTGATTTTGCCGGTCTCGGCCATAGCCAGGGCGTGTTTGCAGATACTAATTTCAGCACCACCAAAATCGACCTGCTGGCAGCAGCCGACTTTCTTGCGCGCGAATATGAATCACCTCAATTGCTGATTGGCCACAGCATGGGCGGCACCACCGCACTGGCCTGCGCTGCAGAAATAGAATCGGTGAAAGGCGTTGTCACGATTGCATCACCCAGCCAGCCGGAACACGTGCTCCACCATTTCGGCCACGCCCTTACCATGCTGGAACAGGGCTTCAGTGTCAGCATCGAAGTCGCGGGAAAACTCTACGATATAAACCCGCAATTTCTCGAAGACATTCGAAAACACGATCTAAAACCCGTGCTGGAAAAAATGCACATCCCCGTACTCATTTTTAACATCGAGCACGATGCACTGGTTGACGAGGACAACGCCACTGAAATACACCAGTGGACCGCGGGAAAATCAGACATCATCACGCTGAAAAATGCCGACCACATACTCTCCAGTCAGCATGAAATTTCTACAGTGACTGACGAAATTATGCGTTTCTATCAACAGCTTTGATATAGCCGTCAGCATAAGTGCCGTTTGAATCAGCCATAGAAATCAGCCGGTGATTGCTGTATGTTGATCGTCCGCCATATCAATATCGGCCAACAATAAAGAGGAAAGACCATGTCCGTCGCAAGAGTTACCGAAATAAGTGCAACATCCAAAAAAAGCTTCGAAGACGCCGTCAAGAAAGGCGTTGAACGCGCCAGTGAAACACTGCAGGGAATAACCAGTGCATGGGTCGCCGACCAGGGCGTCACTGTTAAAAACGGTGCAATCGAAGAATACAAAGTGCGTCTCAAAATTACATTTATTTTAAAAGCCGCGAAGAAATAAACCCGATAATTATTACTTTCAAAATAAAACCCGGAACCTGCCGAGGTCCCGGGTTTTATACGTCAACAACATCGAACACAAATCAGCCCTGGGTGAGCGAACTTAATTCAGCCATTGAGTTGACGTCTTCGGGCAAAAGATATTAATCCTAGCAAGCCCGAACCAAACAACATCAATGCAGGCGGCACTGGTATGACTTTTATTTCTGTTGTCAGAAATATTAATTCACCGCTGGCATCATAATCAAAACCGTCCAGTCCGGCAAAATCACCAAAGTTTGGAATTTCATCCGTCATTGTCAGTATGGAAATGCCCTGAGCGCCTGCCCGGAATGTGACATCAAATAAATGCACTATACCTGTCGAGCTGCTGAACAACTGGCTACCACCTGCTGTTACGAAACCAACACCCACGCTTTTGAGTGGAATAAAATTCCATACCGGGTCAATCGAAACATTGTCCAGCTGTGCGGGGACAGCATTCACACTGATGGGCGGTTCGGTGAAAGACATGCGCACGCCGAATCCCGCAAGGCCACCATGCACATCGTCTACCTCGGCGAAAATACCAGCGGTGAATATGTCACCCGGATTATATGTGCCCTGGCTGTCGAAAAATGTATCACCATCAAGGTCTGCATAGACTGTTAGCGCGCTAACAGGCGCCGCAAGCAAACTGAGCGCAACTAGCATAAAAGATGTTGTTATTTGCCTGATCATTTTGTTTCTCCTAATTTATTAACTGGTTTGCATTTCTGCAAAAATTTCAATCCTGTCATTTGAATTGTATGATCAAAATATATTGAGTTGTTATTGCCTGATTAATGACTGGATGGATGCCGACTCAAATAAGTTTTATCGAGTCGGCATCCTTTTCAGCCTGCTTCAATCATTTATCACTTACGCGGCAGTCCATGCGGCCGAATTCTCTTGCAAATGCTGCAGCATCAACACGATCGACATCTCCGTCATCATCCAGGTCCGCGTCACATGCAAACTTATCAACAACGGTAACTGTGCAATCCGCCGTAAGCGCTGCACCGTCCGGGCCGATGGTGACCAGGTGGTTGCCTTCCGCGGTACCAACGGGTATTGGCAGATCAACTGCACCGGTTCCATCTGCGCCAATTACGCCCGTTGCTACCAGGTTTGGACCCAGCAACGCGTGGAATGGCTTGCCTGCAAATGAAGTCATACCGTCGAACTTCACACCCACCGTGTCACCAACCTGCCCATCTCCGTCTGGAAAGCAGTGCGGAAATACCGGGGGCGTGATGTCAAATGGCGTGGGCGCATCACCAAGATTGTCGATGACTTCTCCGTTCGCGACCGTCATGGCAAAGGCATTAAACATCGGCCCTATGATTCCTGCAGGTAATCTAAGCCGCACAATATTGAACAAATCAGCTTTCGGTGGCAGTTTATCAAGAATGATTTCATCACTCTTCAAGGCATAAGGTGATAAATGTGCCTCGACACGCATGGTTAACAAATCCGCAAGCACATCGAAAGGCACTGGATCTGCGCCATCCCACAACCAGGCTTCTGGTTTTCCAAGATCACCACTACGCTGGGTCACCCTGGCAACCAGTTCGACACCCGTCATGTTATCGGGATTAGGCACACCGAGTTTTGCAAGGACCTCCGGAGGCATACCTGTTTTTGGCTCGTTATCCGCATCTATCAGCCAGAACACATCGAAGAATGAATTGGGTGTTAGCATTCCGTTGAGCTGAACTTCCATGCTATTACCTAATTTTTCAGCCGATGTTGCGCGCACACTGACAATATCAACTTCGGGTGGCAGTTTCTCTCTTAGCTGATCAGGATCCGGCATGATATTCGCTTGCGCAGGGCCCGGGTTAAATACTCCCGGCGGGTCAATCTCCAGGCCAGGAACATTCAATGCATTGGCTCTGAGTGTTGCGACCTCGGTGGCATTCAATGTCAGATTATCCGTTTGCCCGTCTGCATCATTGTCCTGCTGCGATGGATTCATCAAAGCAAATGCATTATTACGATGTGGCAGGCTCAAGGCATGCGCCACTTCATGCGCCGTCAGCTGATCAAACGGGTCTGTCGTTATATACGCAAATCCCGTCGTGTCATTATTGCCAGGGAAAGACCGGTTGGGTGACGTTGGAAATAGATAGCGATTATCGATAACTGCCGCCAGCCCGTTATAAGGTACGCTACAGTTGCCCGCGGCATCTTCGGCACAACCGCCCCAGCCAATAACGCCAATATATTCAGGATCAGCATTATGATACAGGCCGAGGTTGACCGCTGTAATACCGATGCCTGCCCTGCCAATATTTGCATATGCAGTTTGACAGCTGTTGATCATATTATTGAATTCAACAGCAATCGCTGCAACATTCACATCTTCGCCACGAATGTCACTGTTGGTGACACACTCAGCGACACCACAGGACGTCGAAGTATCCGGATCATTAATTATTGGAAAGATAAAACTGCCCCAGGCATCATTTAGGGCAGAACGCAGGCTGATGTCAGCCTGTGGTGTAAACACATTGTCAGTAGGACGTTCATGACGACGCCAGATAACGGCATCGGTATTAGTGTCACCATTGATATTGGGATTTGTCTGGGCAGGGCTGCCCTGGACAACACACCAGGACATAGGAACATGTAGAATATTTCCTCCCCAAACATTGCTGACAGGCAGGATAGATGCAAAAGCGAATAAAACTGATTGTCCTGCTACTGTAGCCCTCTTTACTATTGTTTTTGTATTCATGCTATTTCTCCTTTATGTACATGATTTTCTTAATAGTCATACAGCTAGCACATTCCGGCTCGATCCCCAAAAGGAACCAGATTAGTTTTGTACTAGCAGGTGATTTTTTGTTTAGATATATCGAATGCCGACCTCCCTTAAATAAATTAATTTACAATTAACCTGTCATCCTGAACATATTATTTTCGCGTGCAGCACATTGCGTGCCGTTTAATAATACGAATGCAATATCAACTGTCAACAGTTTATTTTTAATTGATGACCTTTTCTTAACATTTGGTACTTACGAATTAATT
>JBATHJ010000539.1:0-3436 GCA_049666625.1 Gammaproteobacteria bacterium
GACCAGCCCCCGGGTAACGAGAAAACGCAACAAGGCCGTCATTCCTGCTCACCACTTGTGCCAGCACTCTGCAGAAAGTCACTGTACTCGGGCAGCCGTATCTGCTGCCAGACTTCACCGCTGAGCAGGCTCAGCGAATAACGCCGTCGCATCAGCTCAACGCGCTGCAATACAAATGCAAGTTCTGCCGAGGACAACTGGGTTTCAAACTGAATCAGCTGATCGGTATCGGTACGGCCCGAACCATAACGCTGCTCGGCTTCATTGAGTTTTGCGCGTTCGCTTTTGACACTGTTTTCATACGCTGTCAGCGCAGACTCGCCGGCGCTGATCTGCGCCAGCAAACTTGAAATGTCATATTGCAGGTCTTCCAGCAGCTGGCGCTTGTCCTGCAACGCAGCACTGCGGTCTAACTGCGCCTGGTAAAGCTCGGTATCCTGCGCATTCTTGTCAAACCCATGGGCATATTCGAGGCGCACACCGCCGACCACAACTGATTCATCGGATTTACCCAGCGCGGTATCACCCTGCTGGGTACGATTACCGACGAACATCACCAGGTCGAGATTATCCTCGCGTTGATCACGGCGACTGCGAATAGCACTATCGGCAAGCTCAATGCGCGCATTGACGCGTTTCAGATCTGGGTTATGTGTCTGCGCTTGCTCGAGTACGGTTTCAAAACCATCTGCCGATGACTGCGATTGAAGTTGATATTCAGGTTCAAACTCGGTGTCCCATGCCAGCCCCATCAAACGATTGAGTGCGACCTGCTGTTGTTGCCACTGCATTTGCAGTCCACGATATTCCGCCTGTTGTGATTTGATTTGCGCGTCCACCTGCAATAAATCCTTGTCTTCAGACAACCCCAGACCGGCGCGGTCCTTGATGTAGCGCTGTCGGCGTTTTGAACGTTCGATGGCGCTGGAAATATTTTCCAGCCGCGCGTGTATGGTGGCGGCACCGGCATAAAGTTCGATTAACTGCGTCGCGATCTGGTCATACAGTGCAAAACTTTCGGACTGGGTTTGCAGGTACTGGGCCTGCGCACTCTTCAGGCCTTCCTCGTATTCAGGGTTGCCCGCGCCCTGCCCCAGCGGATGACGGTAACTTAAATCGACGCTGGTCGATGTCGAAGGATTGGGTAAAGCCGGGCTGAATACCGCGGCATTGTCTTCGCGCGACACCGAGGTATCGATGCCCACGGTTCCGCCGGATTCAAGCTTGCGCGCGAGGCTGGCACTGGCATCGAGCACATCGACTTCGGTCCCCAGGATTGAAACATTGCGCGCAATCCCGCCGTCGGCCTGCAACTGCCAGCCGAGCTGGCTTGCAAGCTTTTTGCTGTTCTGGCTCGCGCGCTCAACCTGGATGGCGGCGGTTTTCAGCGAAGGATAATGATCGACCACGCGTTGCAGCACTTCGGCGTAAGCCATCGGCGCAGCATCGACCTGATACAGTGGCAAACACAGCAGCAGGCCCGCGAGCAGGTGTCGATTAATGTGCATCTTGATTAGTTTCAATTTGTCGGGCAAGTTCGCCGGCGAGGCGCTTTCCCTCGGCGAATTCAGTATCGTCCAGTTCAACACCGACAATACTGCGCAGCACTTCGGCTTCACGGTCACCCTGCATCACTGCCAGTGTCAGCCAGGCATAGGATTCGGCGCGGTCGAGTGAAACCCCGCGACCTTCGGCATAGATCAGGCCCATGGCATATTGTGCGTGTGGATTGCCCTTCAGGGCCTCGGCGCGGACGGGTTCCACCATGGCGGGGTCGTTGCGCAACAGCACTAGATCACTCAGGAAATCGGTTCGATGGTGCAACGCAGTCTTCCGGGATATTCAGGGAACGCTAATATATCAGATTTGGCGCCAGAAAAAACAATGTGAAATCAGGGGACTACCAGCTAATGTAGCTAAATCCCTGCTCCTGTAGCTGCATCAGGTCATTCGCACCGATTTGCACGACTTTGACATCATCGAGCAAATCCCGCTCAGTCCAGCCGAGGGTCTTCATGGTATTACCGCAGGCGTGAAAACTGACGCCGTAACTAATGAGTGATTGCACCCTGTTCTGGTGAATCGGGTCGACCGGCCGTCCCGGATGCTTGCCGAGCAGGTGCAGTCCCGCACCGAACGCAGTCACCACCAGCTCGACATCATCACCGTACTGGCGCAGCATTTCCCCGACCGAGAACAGGATGTGGCCGTAATACTCGTTATCGCCCTTGTTGCACTGGTACACCACTTTGTGCTTCGATGAATCTTCAAAATGGGTGTCGGTATGATGCGCCTGGGCCTTATTTGCCAGCAAACCGATACCGCCAAGACTGGCGAAGGATAGCAGTGCACGTCTTAAACGATTCGGTGATGACATAACAGGTAACCTCCAGAGCTTGTTTCATAATACGACAGATGCAGTATGCAATATATCCCCACCACCCGGCGATGATCTGTATCAGCCAGTCGAGCAGTGCAGCATGCGGACCGAAGCCTGCCGCGATGTATTGTGTAATGCGTATTCAGATCATCGCTGCAATCGGCTAGCGTACGAGTCAATAGCAGTGTACCGACAATCGAACGGATTTTCCGTGATGATTATCCTGGTGACTGTATCGACCTGCGTCGAGATAATCACCCGACAGGCACTGCACCCTGGCCAGTCAATCGTAAATTTATGTGAAAAATTATCTTCAGATTATCAAATACAAACGCGCAATAGTTAAAACACCCTCGAGAAATTTAAACAAGGAAATACTTCGATATCATAAAGTTAGCTTACATTGTTGACTCAATACACAAAAAAACGCCTGCTTCACTATACTTACTGTCATAATAATGACACTTACGCAAGACTTGATTTACCCGTTTCTTGCGGGTAAACATAGGCACAGAAAATAAAAATAGACTGGAAGGTGCGCAGGCACACTGCCAGCATGTGAGACTTAATCTACGGGAGAGACCCATGAACAGTGCGACCCAGACGCCGCCACACGAACGCCGCGCGCGCACGCGCAAAGAAATCAAGCAGCTGATTGCAGAACGCAACAACGTGCTGTCACAGTACTACAACCTGGTCAGCCAGGTGGACCAGGTGGACACTGAATCAGAAGCGATCCTTGACCAGTTGCAGGAATTTTGCCAGGAACTGGTTGACTACCTGGCCACCGGCCATTTTGAAATATACCGCCGTATCGAAGACGGTGACGAGCGCCGTACCGAAATTATCAGCCTTGCCAACAGCCTGTTTCCCAGGATTACGCAGACCACGCAAATCGCGATCGACTTCAATGACCTGTATGACACCTCGAAAGATTTCGATCCGAATACATTGAAAAAACTGCCCCAGCACCTGGCCAGGCTGGGCGAAGAGCTGGCAACCCGAATCGACCTCGAAGACCAGTTTATCAATACCCTGCTGACTGCATCTGCAGTC
>JBATHJ010000540.1:0-2522 GCA_049666625.1 Gammaproteobacteria bacterium
TTCTCGACAAAGAAATACAGGCTGCCATCCGGTTTGGTCCACATGCGCATGCCGCGACCGTAACCCAGGTCCTTGGTATCACGAAAACGCGGTTCAACTACGCGACCTGCGTTGTTTGCCGCATCAAAACCATTCACGTCTTTCCAGTCCTGTAGCGTGGTTTTGGCACTGGTCGGGTCTATCGCCGCATAATACGCTGCGCCATATTCTTCGGAATCAATCCGTGACTGCGCCAGGCGTATTTGTGAATTGGTGTCAGTGGCTGAAATATCATCATTTTCGGCAAACACAATCGCATTCGCACTTAGCAGGTATAGATAGGTGTCGACAGACGACTCAAGCTTGATATCAATGCCACCCGCGTTTTGCAGCGTGATGGGAAACCGCGGATTGTTCGCCGAGGCCGGATCCATGCCGCCGGAAGATGTCCAGTCGCCGGTGAAATTATCTACGCTGCCGTCATCATGCGTCACACTGAGCGTAAACGTCCCCGCTGCACCCGCGCTGCTGGTAGCAGCGACGATGGTGTAATCACCCGAAGGCAGGCCGGCGACCTTGTTAATATATTGCGCGAACTGATCGGGCTGGTTGACCTTGATAGATTTTTCGAGGGATTCACCGTCTTTGCGCTCGCAGGCAGCGAGGCCTACCAGAAGAAGGCATAAAGTCACGGATAGATTGATGAAGCGCTGGATCATGTGGCACCTTATTTATTCGATTCAAGCCGATCCGGGCGGCTGGCTGAAACCGCAACTCCCGGCACACATCAGACCTTGTTGTCTTACTTAACACAAGACTAGGCTGTTTATCAACGCTTGCACAGCATAATCACCGTTGTGAGCCTGATAATGTGAACAAATACGGGTTTCTTTCAGCATTGTGATGCAACCACCGCCGCGGGATTCGCGCTCAGCGCGCCGGCGTCAACGCGACGCGTACTTCATCGCCATGCGGTTTTTTAGCAGTGCCTTTCCAGGCGTGACCATAAATAATTTCATAGCTGGCGGGTAGTACACCGTCCACCCGGTAGCTTTCATAAGCATTACGCAAACCCTGTAATGCGTGCGCAGTTAACAGTCCCTGGCGATGACCGCGCGCCGGCACATTTGCGCCTATGTCACGCAGATCAGCCAGCAGTCCATCGACCTCGGCATAGTGCAGCCGGATGATTTCAGCTTCCATCACCGGGTCTGCAAACCGGCTTTGCAAAAGCGCATCACCTATATCGTGCATATCGATAAACTGGTTCACATGCACCGCGGCATCCACCTGTTGCCAGCTGCTGCGCAATTCCTTCAGCGTGTCCGGACCAAAACTGGTGAACATCAACAGGCCACCGGGTTTAAGCACGCGTAAAAACTGTTGCAGTGCAAGCTCCAGATGATTACACCATTGCAGGCTGAGGTTTGAAAACACCAGCTCAAAACTGTTGTCGGCAAACGGCAGTGCTTCGATGTCACCGCACACCTGCCGGGTCGGGCGAAACCAGCGTGAACGCTTTGCGGCACGGCGCAACATTTGCTCCGAGATATCCAGCGTCACAATGTCTGCCTTGCGATACAGGGTTTGCAAAGGCCGGATCGCTTCCCCGGTGCCGGTGCCGGCATCCAGAATTCTCGAGGGCACTAATTTCACGCACTGCAGTCGCTCCAGCAATCGACTGCAGACTTCGCGCTGCAGCACCGCGGCTGCATCATAGCTGGCCGCAGCCCGGTCGAAGGCACGGCGCACGCGATAAGGCTCGATATATTGAGGATTGTTGTCAGGCATCAGATAATTTAAGAGTGTATTTTCTGTGCACGAATATTACCGGCAAAGTCGACCAGTTCACGCAGAAAATTCTCGCGATGCGACAGAAACGGCGCATGACCTGCATCGGGCTCGATTGATATTTGTATGGCCGGGTTGAGCAGTTTAAGGTTTTCTGCCAGCGCCACCGGCACCAGCGTATCACGCCCGCCCAGCAACCAGCGCAACGGGCAGTCGAGCCGAGCCAGGTCTGCGCGCAGATCGGTGTGCTGCAATAAGGCTAATCCGGTTCGTAGCGCAGCTTCGCTGGCGATGCCGCGTTCATTCATGGCACGCTGTAATTCGCGCACGGTGTGCAGTGCACGTTTATCACCCATCACCTGCAAGGCGAGAAATCGCCGCATGGTGGATTCAACACCGGCTTCGAGCATGCGCGCAAAATCATCGAACACACTGGCGTCGACTGCCGTGGTCCAGTTTTCGCGGCGCACAAAGCACGGCGTGCTCGCAACCATGAACACACCGGCGACGCGTTCGGGGTAATCACGCACCAGTCGTTGTACCGCCAGCCCACCGAGCGACCAGCCGACCCAGAGCGCGGGCCTGTGGGTCACCGCTGACAGCAGCCGGGTGACATCATCAAGACTGTCGGCACGAACCTCTGCCATACCGCCATGGCCGGGCAGATCGACGCAGATGCTATCGAGCCAGTCGGGCAGATCTGCCAGCAATGGCTGCCACACGGCACTGTTCATGGCCCAGCCGTGTACCAT
>JBATHJ010000541.1:0-6393 GCA_049666625.1 Gammaproteobacteria bacterium
CAATACATTTACGTTATTGGGCTCGAGCTCACTGGCACGCATCACCAGGTCGCGCGCTTCATCATTAAACACCTGGCCGTTCGACAGCGCGAGTGCTTCCGCTTTTTCAAGCATGAGCTGTGCGTTCGGCTCCAGCTCGATTGCACGCGTGAACGCCTGTGCCGCTTCATCGTAGCGTCTCAAATGTTTATACGCGCGTCCCAGCATGCTCCATTCTTTCACGCCGGCATCATTCTGCTGCACGAACTGCTCGAGCTTCAGCGTCATCTCTTCGACGGACGGCACTTGCTGCTGTTGTTGCTGCGCCATTTGCTGAGCCTGGGGTGCAGCTGATGCCTGTTGATTTGCTGCATGCATACCGATCTGCATATACAGCAGCATCGAAAATGCCGGGACAAATACGGCGATTGAAAGTGCCAGCGCCGGGCGCCTGATCATGCGCATGGCATAATGCTCGGCAGCTGTGCTCGTGCTTTCTGCAGGAATATTGTCGAGCAGCTCGAGATCAAGCTCCTGTCGCGCAATGCGGTAATGCTCCTGGTCGATGCGGTTTTCAGCGAGGTCGGTATCAAGCTCGCTCAGCTTTTCCTCATGCAGGCTCAGGTTACTTTCCTTGTACGCTATTGAACTGGAACCGCGCACGCGCAGCAGCGGGAATATGACAAGGCTGATTGCAAGCAGCAGCATCAACAGCATCGAGCCCCAAAATATAAAATTCATTTACCTGTTCTCAGTATATTATTTGAAATAATTCGCGGGTATTTATAGATGTGGTTCTTATTTGAGATCGCGACCCTGTGCCTTCAATTCTTTAAGCCGCCTGATTTCTTCTTCACTCATCTGCTCAGCATCTTTGCTCTTCTTCTGGCCGCGGATATATGCAAGCGCATAATAAACACCGATGAAAAACACAATCATCGGGCCAAGCCAGAGCAGCACCGTTTGCACCTTGAATGGCGGACGGTACATTACATAATCGCCGTACCTGTCAACCATGAATTCAACAATTTCGTCCTCGGTTTTTCCCGCGCGCAACATCTCGTACATTTCAGTACGAAGATCCATCGCCAGGCCTGCATTGGAGTCAGCAATCGACTGGTTCTGACAGACCAGGCAACGTAACTCATTGCTCAACTTGTGGAACGATGCTTCCTGCTCGGGGGAATCAAAGGTAAATGTCACCATGGGTTCTGCGGCGGCATTTATCGCAAGCAGCAGTAGCACAGCAGTAAACACACTTATCAGGGTTTTCATGTGGCAGATCCTTGCATCTCTGCACGCAGTTGTTTTAGCAGGGGCATCAGGCTGTCTTCAATATAGGCTTCATCAATCGGCCCAATGCGCTTCTCACGTATCACGCCCATATGGTCAATCACAAAAGTTTCCGGTGCGCCGTAGACGCCCCAGTCAATTCCCACGCGGCCGTCGAGATCTGACAAAACCTGCGCATAAGGATTACCCAACTGCTGTAACCAGGACGTGGCATCGGCGACTTCATCTTTATAATTAAACCCGATGACACGAACACCGCTCTTAGCCAGCCACTTGATAGCTTCGTGTTCCTGCCGGCAGGCAAAACACCAGCTGGCAAACACATTCATCAGCGTGATACGGCCCTTGAAATCTTCCTGGGTAAACCGGCCATCGGCATTTAACAACGGCAACTCAAACGTGGGCGCGGCCTTACCAATAAAAGGCGAAGGCACCAGTCGAGGGTTGAGCGTTAAACCGATGCCCAGGATGACCACCAGTAAAACGAAAAAAATTAATGGCAGAAAGCGGCGCAGTTTTGATTTGTTTGCGCCAGACGGGTTCGCAGTTGATGAATGTGCATCAGACATAAGGATCAGGCTTCTGTGGATTAACGACCGGGGATTGATTCAACCGTAACATGCTGCACACCTGCAGCCTGTTTCAGACGACGGCGATAACGCTTGTCACTGACCGCGAGCACACCGCCCAGGGTCATTAATATCGTGCCCAGCCAGATCCAGCGAATCATCGGTTTGTAGTACAACCGCAAACTCCAGGCGCCACCGCCGAGTGGCTCACCCATGGCGGCGTACAGATCGCGGAACAAGCCGACATCAATAGACGCTTCTGTCATTGAATTGTCCTGGCCCTTGTAGATGCGTTTTTGTGGCGCCAGCTCAGCGATTAATTTACCGTCCTTGCGGACTTCAATCATGCCTTCATCAGCAACATAGTTGGGGCCCTGCACCTGGTGTGTACCGAGGAACACAAACTCGTAGCCTTTCAACATATAACCGTTGCCCGGTTCCATGCGTAAATCTTTTTCGACGTTATAGGTCATCACCATGGTAATGCCGAGCACGAAGCAGGCAATGCCGAGGTGCGCAAGCGTCATGCCGACAAATGATAACGGCATACTGGTGGCACTGCGCCAGCGCTGATAAAAACCATAAAGCGTGGTGAGCCCTACCCAGAACGCTGCGGCAATTCCCAGCCCGGTCGCAATCGGCAGGCTGCCATCAAACATAAAGGGAATCACTGCACCGAGCGAAAGTGATATAGCCAGCATTACGCGCAGCTGCCTGGCAATGCGTGCAGGGTCGTCACCTTTCCAGCGCACAAAAGGCCCGATACCGATCAGTACCAGCAGCGGTATGCTCACCAGTGCAAACATGGTGTCAAAGTACGGCCGTCCGACAGAAATTTTTCCAAGCGAGAGCGCATCCAGTACCAGCGGATAGAGCGTGCCGACAAACACGGCCACGGCCGCTGTCAGCAAAATCACGTTGTTCATCAATAACGCAGTTTCGCGCGAGAACCAGTCAAACCTGCCACTGCTGCTAACGGCTTCCGCGCGCCAGGCATACAGCGCCAGCGAACCGCCAACAACGATGCAGAGAAATACCAGGATAAACACACCGCGTGCAGGATCGGTGGCAAATGCATGCACTGAAACCAGTACACCCGAGCGCACGATAAATGTGCCGAGCAGGCTCAGCGAAAACGCCAGTATCGCCAGCAACACCGTCCAGCTTTTAAACACACCGCGTTTTTCGGTACTGGCCAGCGAATGAATTAACGCGGTGCCGACCAGCCACGGCATAAAGGACGCGTTTTCGACCGGGTCCCAGAACCACCAGCCGCCCCAACCGAGTTCGTTATATGCCCACCAGCTGCCGAGCGCGATGCCGATGGTCAGAAAACTCCACGCAATTGTTGTCCACGGCCGTGACCAGCGTGCCCAGGTCGCATCCAGTTTGCCACCGAGAAGCGCTGCCACGGCAAATGCGAATGCCACCGAAAAACCGACATAGCCCATGTAGAGCATCGGCGGGTGTATCGCCAGGCCCGGGTCCTGCAGCAAGGGATTTAATGAATTGCCATCCATCGGCGCAGGAAAAATTCTTTCAAAGGGATTGGAAGTGAACAGCATGAACGAAAGAAAACCAACGCTGATCATTCCCATCACTGCCAGCACACGTGCCACCATGACATCGGGCAGGCTGCGACTGTAAACCGCGACGGCGGTTGTCCATAGACTTAAAATCAGGGCCCACAATAATAACGAGCCTTCGTGGGAACCCCACACACCCGAAATCCGGTACAACAGGGGTTGCAGCAGGTTTGAATGTTGCGACACATAGAGCACGGAAAAATCGTGCACGATAAACGCATGGGTTAACGCGGCGTACGACAGGCTGATAAACAATAACTGGGTTAGTGCAGCGGGACGCGCCATGGCCACCATGGCGGCATCATTTCTCGCTGCACCGATCAGCGGAATAATGCTGAGCAAAATCGAAATTGCGAATGCAACGATAAGTGCAAAATGCCCGAGTTCTGGAATCATGTCTCAGTCCTGGTTAAATTTTATTTGCGCCAGCTTTGCCGGCCTCGTCCGCCGCCTTGAGCGCAGCGGCGACTTCAGGTGGCATATAATTTTCGTCATGCTTGGCAAGAACTTCATCAGCGACGAACAATCCTTCGCTGTTGATACTGCCCATGGCCACAATGCCCTGACCTTCGCGGAACAGGTCGGGCAAGATACCGCTGTAGCTGACCGGCATAGTTTCTGAATTGTCCGTCAGGGTGAACTGCACATTGAGGCCCTGTTCGGCACGCACCACGCTGCCGGCGACGACCAGGCCACCGACACGGAATGCACGCGTCTCGGGTGCTTCACCCGCTTTCACCTGGGTCGGGCTGTAAAAATACAGCAGGTTTTCTTCAAAGGCAGAAAGCCCGAGTACGGTGGCGACGGCAACGCCGAACAGCACCATGATCACCAGTAATTTTCTGCGACTACGTTTGTTTTTCATAAATCACCCACTAACTATTTTTGCAGCGATGCCTGCTGCGATTGTTGTTGCTCACGCCTGCGAGCGCGTTTTATGCGGCGGATTATCAGCTTGCGCTGGCGCAAGGGCAGCACAACGTTGGCAATCAGCACGACCGCGGTTATCGCATAGGACGACCACACAAAAGTGGCATAACCACCCATGGCAAAAAACTCTGACCAGCTAAATTCGGAACCATTCATAATTTGGCTTTATAGTTTCTCAATCAATTCGCGCACCCAGCGACGGCTGCGATCCCGGTAGAGCACTTCATTGCGCGCCCGCACCAGCACTACCGCGGCGTAAAACAGCTTGAACGCCAGCGCCATCAGCAGCAACGGGATCAGCATGTCGATATGGATCGATGGCTTGTCCATCTTGGCGACAGTGGCGCCCTGGTGCAGCGTGTTCCACCATTCTACCGAATAATGGATTATGGGAATATTAACCACACCCACGATGGCGAGCAGGCCGCTGGCCTTGTCTGCACTGCGCTGGTCTTCGATAGCCGACTGCAGCGCCATGTAGCCGAAATACAGGAACAGCAATATCAGTTCCGAAGTCAGGCGCGCATCCCACACCCAGTAGGTGCCCCACATCGGCTTGCCCCAGAGCGAGCCGGTGACCAGCGCGATAAAAGTGAACGAAGCGCCAATCGGCGCGCTGGCCGCGGCAATCATGTCGGCGAGGCGGATTTGCCAGATCAGGCCAATGGCAGCAGAAACCGCCATCACCACATATATAAAGAGTGACATCCACGCTGCCGGCACGTGAATAAAGATAATGCGGTACGACTCGCCCTGCTGGTAATCGGTCGGCGCCACGAACAGGCCCAGGTAGATGCCGTACACCCCGGTCAGGATCGCGGCGATGGCGAACCACGGCACCAGCTTGCCCGACATATCAAAAAAGTATTTCGGCGATGCAAACCGCTGGATCCACGCCCAAATTGCTCTAAACATTCAACCTTACCTCGAAGCCGTAATTCTCAGCGCGACCGCGGTCGCAATCGGCGCCAGCGACACCGCCAGTGCCAGTACCGCGCCCAGGAACAGCAGCTGGCCGCGCACACTCATGCCATCACTGGCGACATCAATCGCATTCGCACCGAAAATCAAAATCGGTATATACAGCGGCAGCACGATCAGTGACAACAGTACCCCACCTCGGTCTACCGCGACGGTGAGCGAGACACCGATCGCACCGATCAAACTCAGCACCGGCGTACCCAGCAGCAGGCTGTAAAGCAGCGCCTGCATCGCCGCATCGGGCACGCTCATTAACATCGCCAGCAGCGGCGCCATCAGCACCAGCGGCAATCCGGTGAGCAGCCAGTGCGCGCACACCTTGGCCAGCACCAGGATCACCAGCGGGTTCGGGCTCAGCATCAGCTGATCCAGCGAACCGTCTTCGTAATCCTGCTTGAACAACCTGTCCAGCGAGAGCAGTACCGCCAGCAGCGCCGACACCCAGATCACACCCGGCGCGATTTCCTGCAGGCGTTCCGCCGTGGGCGTTATCGCCAGCGGGAACAGGGTCACCACCAGCACAAAAAATATCAGCGGGTTGGCCAGCTCATGGCGCGAACGCAGCGCCAGCCTGAGATCGCGCAGCAGCAAATGATAGAACGCGCGCAACATCAGTCAGTCAATGCCCCGTCCTGATCACGCTTATCCGCGAGGTTGATCGAGCGCATTTCGCAATCCAGCGCCATGCCGTGGTGGGTGGTAAAAATCACGCTGCCACCCGCGGCACGGTGTTCCAGGATCATCGCTTCCATCAGCGCCACGCCCTGCACATCCAGCGCGGTCAGCGGTTCGTCCAGAATCCACAGCCGGGCACCCGCCAGCAGCAAAAATGCCAGCAATATGCGCCGCCGTTGTCCCGAGGACAGCGCCTTGCCCGGCACGTCTTCGTAACCGGCCAGGCCGACGCGCTGCAACGCGGTTTCGATCTCGCGATCCGGCAGCGTCGAGGTGCGCGTATCGAGCAGGGCGCGGATATTTTCCAGCACCGTGAGATCGGCCTTGATGCACGGCAGATGCCCGATATACACCATGCTGGCATAGTAACTTTCGCGGGC
>JBATHJ010000542.1:0-2691 GCA_049666625.1 Gammaproteobacteria bacterium
GACCAGCCAGCCAGGGGCCAGCGAAAATACGCCGCGGTGGTAATTATTATCAGCGTTAACAGTATCCACAGCATCATAGCGTCACCTTGTTTAACCCTGGTTTTTACTGGGTTGTTGTGAAATCGGAGCTGCTGAAGCAGGGGTTTGTTCCCCGGATTCAGTGTTTAATTGTTCGTCATCGTGCTGTGCAACTTTCAGATAACTGACTAATGACGGGTCAGAGTCAAAACAGTCACCGATGTCGTTACAGTGTACGCCTGTTTTATCCCACGGCAACTTACGATATACCGCGAGCTCGTCAAAATCCATCATCGGGTATTTGATAATGTCAAAAAACGGCGAGTAATCAAAATCCGGCGGTGTGATTAAACGTGTGTTGCGGTGGAACATTTTCAGGTTGCCGGCATCATCCTGGTGCATTACCGGCTGGATGGGGAAATGCACACGCGCAAACGCTTCGGCCATCATGGTCGAGCACACAGTTTTGGTGGGACGACCGGCGTTGTGTTCGAACAATGAAGACCGCCAGCGGCGCGGAAGAATACTGTAAGGGAAAGTAAAACGTGCCAGGTCGAGCAACTGGCGCACATTGTAATCACAGCCGAGCTGGTTGATGGCGTAGCTGATGACTTTCTGCGCGTCCTGGCGGGTGAGGCCGCGCGGCCGGCAGATACGCAGGTTTTCATTCTTGTAACGTTCGAGTGAGTCAACAATGGTGCCTTTTCCCAGCAGGGATTCGACAATCATCTGCTGGTCGACATTGCCGGGGTAGTATTTTTGCAGGTGTTTGCGTAACTCGGGATCGTCAACGTCGTGCAAACGACCGATATACAGCATGGAGTGGGTCCAGCGGCTCTGGGTGATGACCTTGATGATATCGCTGACGCGGGAGCGGCCTTCAACCAGTAACACGTCACCGGGACGCAGTTCGTAACGCAGGCGTTCGAAGTCAGAGAGTGTCGCCTGGCCGGTTTCTTTTTCTCGCGTCAACCACTGGACGATCGTATCCCAGATGAAATTGCGCGCGTTCGCCAGCACCCTCAGCATATCGAAACCCCGGTGACGTATTGATACATGGACAGCCGATAATTTCATCCCGGCTGATTACCGGATCTATCAGCCTGGGTTATCGGATGTGTATCAAATGAGTGTAGCCATTTGTTGGTCAGATGTCCGAAAAAGCGCTTCAATGCCCGATTAAGTGCTTGAAATATGTTCCAAAATGCTCATTTGCCCACAAAATCACCAATCCAGCGCAAGGTCTTTTCGAGCTGTTGTTCACTGGTGTGGAAATGCGGTGAAAGACGTACGCCACCGCCGCGGGCCGCGCACACCATGCCGGCCTGCATCATCGCCCGGTAGATATCTTCGGCCGGCGTGTGTTCATGGCGGAAAGTGACGATGCCCGCATGACGATAATCTTCACGCGGCGTCAGTAACTCGATGCCATTGATCTTGCCGAGTTCTGTCAGCAGGTGGGCGGTATTGCTCAGCACGGTGTTTTCTATATGGTCAATCCCGGTATCCAGGATCAGGCCCAGCGAGGCGTCCAGCGCCACTGTGCCCAGCATGTTCGGACTGCCACATTCAAAGCGTTGCGCAGTGTCAGCAATCTCCCATTGCGGCTGTGAAAAATCACCGGCATGCGCCAGCATGTGCCAGCCGTATTCGTGTAATTCGAGCTTGTCACGCAAGACCTCAGAGCAGTAGAACAGCGCCAGGCCCTCGGGCCCGAGCAGCCATTTATGGCCGTCGGCGACGACAAAATCAGCCTTCACTTCAGTCACATCAAAGCGCCGCGCACCGAGAGACTGAATGGCATCGACACAAAACAGCACCTCGTGCTGACGACAGGCTTCGCCGAGTTGCGCCAGGTCGAGACGCAGTCCGTTGGAATACTGCACCGAACTGCAGCTCATTAAGCGTGTGTTGTCATCCATGGCTGCAACCAGGTCGCGTTCGGGATCAGCGGTATGCTTAATATCCACCTGGCGGGTTTCTACACCAAAGCGGTGGAGTGTTTCCCAGACGATGCGATTGGAGGGAAATTCGCCTGCAGGCAGTACAATGTTGTCACCGTTTTCCCACGGCAGGCCATAGGCAATAAATGAAAGGCCTTCAGACGTGCTTTTCAGCAGTGCGATATCATCGCTCGAGGGCGCGTTGATCAACGTGCGTAATTTCTCGCGCAGGCCGGTTTCCCTGAGTGTCCATTGCGGGTAATTTTTCGCGCCGAGATGAAGGTTTTCATCAGCAAACGCGACAACTGCATCGCGCGTGACTTTGGGCCATGGCGCAACCGCGGCATGGTTGAGGTAAATAATATTTTCGTCGAGCTGGAAATGTGTTTGCATTTTTTTAGCTTGTCCCACGAGGCGTTCCTAATACAAACTCTTTATGATTCACAGACTACAGGTATCAACGCAAAATGGCTATTGAGATAGAGCGAAAATTTACCCTGAAAAACCACGACTGGGAACAACAGGTGGAGAGCAGCCATAAAATTCGCCAGGGCTACCTGGTCTCGGGACTGGAGCCGGCACAACCCTCGTCGGTGCGCGTACGCATTTCCGGTGACAGGGCATCACTCAATATAAAGAGCGTCACCCTGGGCGTCGAACGCCACGAATTTGAATACACCATTGCGCTGGATGACGCCGAATATATGCTCGCGCATTTATGCAAACCGCA
>JBATHJ010000543.1:0-4915 GCA_049666625.1 Gammaproteobacteria bacterium
ACGAAGGTTGGTGGCCTGGTCCGCTAAGAGTGAATGTTGTGTGATTGCCAGGCTGTGACTGGCGGATTCCTTTGCGTATGTATTGTTATGTGTTTTGAGTAAATTGCTAGACTATCGATATGACAAAATGGTTGCAAGCTAAAGTGGTAGAAAACAGGCAATGGAATGAGCGCCTGTTTTCTTTGCGTATTGCCGCGCCATTGCCGCAGTTCAAGGCTGGGCAATTCCTGCGCGTTGCCCTCGAAATCGACGGTGAAATAATTGCGCGCCCGTATTCACTGGTGAATGCGCCGGGCGAAGCGGAGCTGGAGATATTTTTTAATATTGTCGAACAGGGCCCGCTGACGCCACGACTGGCAGGCATGCAGCCCGGGAGTGAGCTGCTGGTGTCCGAGGCGGCCAACGGTTTCCTGGTTATAGATGAAATTCCGCAGGCCCGCTATTTATGGATGTTTGCCACCGGTACCGGCATCGGCCCGTTTTTATCCATTCTGAAGACCGAACAGGCCTGGCAGCGATTTGAAAAAATTGTACTGGCCTACTCGGTTCGTAGCCAGAGTGAGCTTGCCTACCCAGAGCTGATTGCGCAGTTAGAGAAACAGCACGGCGAGCAACTGTGTTTTGTGCCGCTGGTGACCCGGCAAGCCGTGCCGCAGGCATTAAACATGCGCGTCACCGGCGCGCTTGTATCGGGCGCGCTCGAGGCGAGAGCAGGCATAAAACTGCTGCCCGAGACTTCGCATGTAATGATGTGCGGTAATTCCGAGATGATTACTGAAGTGTCCTCGCTGCTGGCAGATCGCGGTATGCAACGCCATCGTCGGCGCGAGCCAGGCCATATCACAACAGAAAAATATCATTGATGATGCTTCCAATGACATGCGCTGCCAGAAAAGCAGACCCTGCTAGACTTTAAATAATCACGGTGTTTCCATGTATCTCGTGATGGTGCGGCCCGGAAACATATTTATGGTTGCAGTTAGCGGGATTTAAGCCATTGCGCTGCAGGGTGGTATCACGCAAGGCACAGCATGAATTATCCGGATGACACCCATTTCTTTTTTCTACCTCTCTCTGGGCGACTCACATAGTAGTTGTTAAAAAACAATGCCTTAGCTAAAAAATATTAGTCTATTGCTATATAGCGTTTAGCTGAATAAGACAAAAGTATAGGGTGTAACACATGGACACGGTCTTACTGCCGTAATACATTAGTCACAAAGGAATTGTTGTATTTTGATGTGCATGTGTTAATTGCCCATTGAGTGTGAGCCGGGTCATGGTATTTCGCATATCCAGCAGATGAG
Organism: Gammaproteobacteria bacterium; assembly: GCA_049666625.1. GTDB lineage: Bacteria > Pseudomonadota > Gammaproteobacteria > SZUA-229 > SZUA-229 > JASBSR01. Next base: position 1,308 of record JBATHJ010000543.1, read on the forward strand.
AATACAACGAGAATGATGGTACTGGCATGGAGCCATAGACAGGCAGAGCGCTATATACCTCACACTATTGAGGTCAGCTCGGGCTTCACCATGTAATCGTTATACTTAGAGCAAGCACTAGTTAATGAAAACCGGCGTTCCCTCGGCAAACCCGCAGTCAACATCAGGGACCGATTTGATAACCATCTTTGTTATTGCCAACCAGGCAATATATGTTGATGGCCTTGTGCGAGTTATTTCCGATCATGCCAGTCACAAGGTGCTCGCCTGTTCGCAGCCCGGCGACACAATCTGTTTTGATGAATTCGAAAAACAGCCTGCAGATATATTGCTGGTAGAGCAGGCTGCGGTTGAGCACACCATGAAAACAGTCGCTCATGCACAGGTGTTTGAGCAGTTTCTGCAACGTTATCCCAGGCTACGCATTATCATTTTCGGTCACGACCTGGTCGAGTCTTTCGTAAAAAAAATGATTCGCGCCGGTGTGCGTGGTTTCATTGATACCAATGCTAGCAAAGAGGCGCTGATTACGGCGATCGATGAAGTCTATAACGGTGGTTACTGGGTAAGCCGAAAAGCGCTCGAGCAGCTGATCATGAACTCAGTTGAGATTGAGCAGGTGGTCGAACAGGGCATTCGCAATAAAATCGAGGTGATACAGCGCAGCCTGACCCGGCGCGAAATTGATGTGCTGCGTGGTGTACTTGCAGGCATGTCGACCCGGGAAATATCGGCTGACCTGTGCGTGTCTGAACAAAGCGTCAAGCTGTATCTCGGCCGCATGTTTAAAAAATTCGAAGTCAGCAATCGTAGCCAGTTAATCCTGATGGCGTTCCAGCGCGTGTGTCCGGCAAACAACATGATCCAGCTGTTTCGCCGCTCGCTGGACAAGCACCGGCTGCAAAATGGCCAGGACCCGTTGATCAAGGACCCGCTTACCGAAATGCATTGATTGCTGAACTATCTGTTCAGTGTTCAGCTGATTCCTGCCTTATTCCCCTTGTAAATTCTGCCTGCAGATTAATCCGGCAGGTTCTGCTCGAGAAAAGTTCGGAAATTATGCGCATCAATGATCTGCGTGCCATCACAGTTAAACTGCATGCGTACCAGGCCCTGGACAATGCAGATCGTGATATTACGCAGATAATATTCTTCGATTTCACGCAGTTTGCGCACGGTTTTCAGTATGCCCGGGATCGTCTCCGGTTCCAGCGGTTTCCAGCTGTCTGAGCGCCGGTTGAGAATGTTCTGCCAGTAGGTCGGCATCTGCCGGTAGTGAGAGCTGTTACGCAGGGTGGCATAGAGCTCACGCATCAGGCTGATTTTTTCATCATAGCTGATTTTAGGGAAATGCCGATCGAGGTAACTGGTCTCGGCAATGCGCGTGGCATCATGGATTTCCTGCCTGAGCGGGTCAAAGATTGAATTGGTATGGATTTCACTGCTGTTGAAACCGATATAAATCCGGTAAATCCCCCGGTTGAGCATTAACTCTTCGAGATTGGGTTCAAGCTGCTCGAATACGGTGTCGACCGGGCTGGCGTAGCGTTTGCGCAGGGCCGCGCTTTCACGCAATGAAGGGTCGCCCTTGATACCAATCTGCACCTGGTCCGGACGCAGGCCTGCAGCGCTGACAATGCTTTCTTTCAGCACCAGCTCTTCCAGGTTGTCGTCATTGCTTGACTGGGTTTCGTCCATATCTGATAAATGTCGCGTTTTGCAGGATAATCTGAAACCGGTAAAATCAGATTTCAGTGTATCCTCAGCAGGGGTAACGTGTATTTGTACACATTATTAACTGCAAAAGTCTATTATATTGTTATTATTATGTATTCTGTGTGACTGATGCTGGTCAATTGCGTGAATATTTTGAATTATCAGCCACTGAAAACTCTGGATAAAGTGTAAACATGTACGAATCATTCTATGGCCTGAAGGATAAGCCATTCTCCATGCTGCCCGACCCCGGGTTCCTCTATCTCAGCAAGAAGCACCAGGCGGCGCTGACCATGCTGGAGTACGCCTTGTATAACAACGCTGGATTTTGCGTCATCAGTGGTGATATTGGTGCGGGCAAAACCACGCTGTTACGCAAACTGCTTGAAAACATGGAGGCTAATGTCACGGTCGGGATGATCACCAATACCCACCAGTCATTCGGTGAGTTGCTCGACTGGGTCCTGGCGGCGTTTGATATCCATAAAGCGGGTCTTAACAAGGTTGAAATGCACCAGGTGTTTGTCGATTTTCTGATGCAGCAATATGCGCAGGACAAGACCGCGCTGCTGATCGTGGACGAAGCGCAGAACATTGATGTAGAGACCCTGGAAGAGCTGCGTATGCTGAGCAATATCAATTCAGAAAAAGATCAGCTGCTGCAGGTGATTCTGGCCGGCCAGCCCGAGTTGAAACAGACAATGCGCCTGCCGGCACTGAAGCAGTTTGTGCAGCGTATTGCGGTGGATTACCACCTGGGTCCGCTCAATCTTGAAGAAACCTTCGGTTATATCCAGCACCGCCTGATTACTGCCGGCGCAAAACGCAATGTATTCACCCCGCTGGCGTGCCAGCGTATCTATGAATATAGCGGCGGTATTCCGCGCCTGATTAACCTGCTGTGTGACACTGTCATGGTCTACGGCTTTGCTGACCAGGTGAAGTTAATCGGCGAAAACCTGGTCGATGAGATGGTGCGCGAACGCATGGCAGACAGCCTGGTGCCGCTTGTCAGGTCTGCGCCAGCTGCCGCCGACAAGGGCACGGCGAGCGAACAGTCAAAAAAAAACTCTGCTCCTGACCCGGAATCAGCTCGGCGGAGCGTAAAGCAGCCCGCTGCCAGTGCGCACCTCACCCGGGTGTCGAGTGAGCAGAAAAAAAAGGGCGCAACAGCGCAGGCTGAAAAAAAAACAGCGGCTAAAACGCTCAAACCGGTCGCCGTAGCAGCAACTCGTACGGATCAGCAGGCGCTCAGCCTGAACCCGGCCGAAGAACAGGTTTCGCAGCATGCGCCAGAGGCAGATTTCGACATTGCACTCGACCCTGAGCCAGCAGCGAATACGGCGACTGCGAAGGATAGCAGCGAGGCTACCAGGTCAGGCCCGAAAAAAAATAAAGCCGGGAAAATTAAGCCCGACGAGCTGAAGCCTGTATTTGATGTCGAGGCGAACTTGAAGGCCGAGGCCGAAGCCCGGAGGCTCGCACAGGCTGAATTTTTACCAGAAGCGGAAGCGACCAATCCCGCACCTGTAGCCAGGCATGTTGAAAATCACATCGAAGTGCTGCAGCCACCGCCAGTCAGCGAGTCAAAACTGTTCGACAAATGGACCCTGTTGATACTGGCACTACTCGTGCTGGTAGTGTCGTACCTGGTGATGCCTGATATCGATTTTGAATCCGCGCCTCGCGAGGTCGCGACTGAACCAGCAAGGATGGAGGCCCCCGCAGCTGAACTCAACGCTGAACTCGAAGCTGAAGCCGAGAAAAGCGCCGGGCTGGAGAATGAATTATCGGAAAGCGTAAAACTCAAACTGGAGGAGGCCGAAAAGCTCAAGCTTGAGCTGGAACAGATGAAGCTTGATGAGCGGACACGGCTTGAGCAGGTCGAAGAG
>JBATHJ010000544.1:0-1919 GCA_049666625.1 Gammaproteobacteria bacterium
GGCCTATGATAAATGGAAGCCGCTTGCACAGTGCGGTTACGAAGCCAGCATAGATAAGTTAGCCGAATGGAAATCGCGACAAATTTTATGAAGCCCAATGGTGTCATAACCGCGTGAACCGCGTGGGGTCGGACCAACCCAACCTCATGAATTACAGAATATTTCAAGCATAATCTGCACCATATAAAAGCTTAAACACCCCTTTTCATGGACAAAAACATAGCTTTAAGGAGGAAGCACTATGCCTCGCGCAAATCGTCATTTTTTACCTGGCCATGTCTGGCATATCACGCATCGTTGTCATAAGCAGGAATTCCTGCTCAAGTTTGCGAAAGACCGCGAGCGCTGGCGTTACTGGTTATTTGAAGCCAGAAAACGTTATGGATTGTGTGTACTGAATTACATTACCACGTCAAATCATATTCATCTGTTAGTACTTGATCAGGGAAACGGCGAAATTGCTCAAAGCATGCAACTGATAGCCGGACGCACTGCACAGGAATATAACCTGCGCAAGCACCAAAAAGGCGCTTATTGGGAAGACCGCTATCATGCCACGGCCGTTGATACTCAAACCTGCCTTGCGCGTTGTATGCGTTACATTGATCTTAATATGGTGCGTGCTGGCGTTGTAACGCACCCACAAGACTGGCAGTGATGCGGATAGTGTGAAATACAATCGCCTCCTCAACGATATGCTGTTATTAATACCGCAGCCCTGTTACAACTCTTCGGCCTGAAAAAATTTCACCACTTCCAGAAGATTCATAATGAAGATCCGTTTGTGGCGCAGATAGTAGTGAGTGCAGAAATCCTTGAGATCACGCCAGCAAAAGCCGATGAACGTTTACGACTCCTGTTTGATTAAGTTATTACTTGTTTAAGCTACAATATAATGCTGGAAATACACTGGATTCAGATTTGAACAAAAATGTACTGCCGACTTTTGATACGCCCCAGGCACGGTTTGTTTCATCGATGCCATCTATGCAGCTCCATAGACTTTATTGACTATATAACAGCATGACACTTACCAGCATTGCTACACTTTTCATCAGCATGGTCGTGCTGGCTGCTGTACCGAGCATCAGTGTCATCACCGTAATCACCCGCTCGGTCAGCAATGGATTTAAACATGGCGCGATGACAGCCGGCGGCATTGTCAGCGGTGATCTTGTATTTATCGCCATAGCAATCTTCGGTTTATCTGTACTGGCCGATGCCCTGGGTGACATGTTTGTTGTAATCAAATACCTCGGTGGCGCTTACCTGCTATGGCTGGGCGTATCGCTATGGCGTACTCGCTCTAAAACTACATCAGCTACGGCCATTGCAGACACGTCTTTGTTCTCGAGCTTCATGGCCGGACTGCTGATTACCCTGGGTGACCACAAGGCGATTTTGTTTTACCTGGGTTTTTTCCCCGCCTTTATCGATTTAAGCGCCATCACGCAAGCGGACGCGGGGCTTATTATCGGCATTACGATACTGGCTGTCGGCGGCACCAAGCTGGTGTATGCCTACATGGCAGCCAAAGCCGGGCGACTGCTGGCGAATACACGTCTGCTGTCGTTCATTAACCGCCTGGCGGGCGCCATGATGATCGCAATTGGTATTGTTTTAATCACACGGGCATAACGATTTTTCAGCCTGCACGCCCCAATCCACGCTATCTGATCCTCCCTGTTGCCTGACTGGTTACCCGACCGGGGGAACGATTGTTCCTGCACAGGGTCTTGTTAGTTACGTCCAGCTTTGCTATATAGTGTGTATGCGAAATCGCTTCCTCAAAACCTGTGTACTGTTCATGAGCCTTGCGCTGGCTGCGTTGCCCGTGCAACAGGCTTTTGCAGCAATGGACATGGATTCGAGCATGGACACCCAGAGTTCGCACTGCCAGGACAAGGCCACATCCGACA
>JBATHJ010000545.1:0-1851 GCA_049666625.1 Gammaproteobacteria bacterium
CGACTGTGCATTTGCTCAGTGCTCAGCTGCCAGTCGGCATCGGTTTCAAACAGGCATAGATCCGCGACTGCCCTGGCTTCGATCCTGCCTGCAGGTATTTCCAGCACATCAGCCGGGTGTGTGGTCAGTGCGCGGATCGCAGTTTGCATTTCTAGTTCACCGTCATCGACCAGGGCAAGCACCAGTGGCAGAAGTGTGTCGAGTGCGCTGATACCCGGTGATGAACTCGGGAACGGCTGTTGCTTGGCATCGGGTTCGTGAGGCTGATGGTCTGAGCAGATAATATCAATGGTGCCGTCGGCGACGCCCTGGCGCAGTGCCTCCATATCGCGCTGGCTACGCAGCGGTGGCAATACATGAAACGCGCTGTTAAAGCTACTGATGTCCTGTTCGGTCAGGTGTAACTGGTGTGCGCTGACATCGGCGGTTACCCGGATGCCAGATTGTTTGGCGCGGCGTATCAGTTCGACAGAGTGTGCGCATGACAGTCGACCGAAATGTGCGCGCACACCTGTTTCCGCAATGAGTTCAAGTGAACGTGCGAGCGCAGTGGTTTCCGCTGATACCGGGATGCCCTGCAGGCCCAGCCGGGTCGCGACCGGGCCTTCGTGCGCGCAGCCCTGCATACTCAGCCAGTGGTCATCGGGTTCAATATATACAGTCTGGTTGCAATTGGCTGCGTAGAAATAAGCGCGGCGTAATACCTGGGTATTTACCACCGGTGCGCGCGCATTGCTTACACCAATGCAGCCTGCGTTCTTTAACGCCCACATTTCACTCAGGCGTTCACCTTTCAGTCGGTAGGTGAGTGCGCCGAGCACCATGACTTTGCTGAGCCCGGTGTTCGACGATATGCGCCTGATCAGTTCGACCACTGCGGGTTCATCGACCACTGGGTCGGTATCAGGTGGGCAGCACATCGTGGTGATGCCATTGGCACTTGCCGCTTTGCATTCACTGGCAATAGTCGCCTTGTGTTCATCACCCGGTTCACGCAGTCGTGCACACAGATCAACAATGCCCGGCATGAGTGACAGGCCGGAGGCATCCAGTACCTGGTCGGCTGCAAATCCATCAGGCGCATGCTGTAGCGCTGCGATGTGGCCATCAGCGATATACACATCACCGTTTTCTACTGAGCTGTTCGCAGGGTTGATGATGCGTGCGTTGCGAATATGCAGGCGGCTCATGCGGGTGTCTCCTCGCCGCCGTGTTCCTGGTCGCGTTCACGTCCAAGCACCATGGACATAACCGCCATGCGTATTGAAATCCCGTAGGTGACTTGCTTGAGAATGACCGACTGGGGGCCGTCTGCCACTGCAGATTCAATTTCGACACCGCGATTAATTGGCCCCGGGTGCATCACAATGGCGTCGGGTTTGGCATACTTGAGTTTGTCGCAGGTCAGGCCGTACATGGCATAGAATTCCTGCTCGCTGGGCAGCAGCGCGCCGAGCATACGTTCTTTCTGCAGGCGCAACATAATGACAACATCGGCATCGCTGATGCCGGTCGCCATATCGTTGTAGACCGTCACCCCCATGTCTTCAATACCGACGGGGATCAGGGTTTTCGGCCCGATCACGCGAACCTCGCCGGTGTTGAGTGTATTCAGCGCATGAATCTGCGAGCGTGCCACCCGCGAATGTAGCAGGTCACCCACAATCGCGACGCGCAGCTTGCCGAAATCGTGGCCCTTGCTGCGGCGTATGGTGAACATGTCGAGCATCGCCTGGGTCGGGTGAGAATGGCGCCCGTCACCGGCATTTATTACGCTGATGTCCTGAGAAACATTGTGTGCAATATGGTGCGCAGCGCCAGAATCATTGTGTCTGACGATAAACATATCGC
>JBATHJ010000546.1:0-7335 GCA_049666625.1 Gammaproteobacteria bacterium
GCTTTGCCGTGCACGCCGCGCCCGATGTGACACTGGAAGATGACCTGCTGCGCCGCGACCTGACGATCAATGCCATCGCCAAAGATGAGCACGGCGCGCTGGTCGATCCTTTCGGCGGGGTAAACGATATCGAAGCGCGCCTGCTGCGCCATGTCTCACCGGCATTTGCCGAAGACCCGGTACGCATCCTGCGCGTCGCGCGTTTTGCCGCACGCTATGCTCACCTCGGCTTCAGCGTCGCCAATGAAACCCTGCAACTAATGCGCGCCATGGTCAGCGCCGGTGAAGTCGACGCGCTGGTACCCGAGCGTGTCTGGCAGGAAATGCTCAAGGCACTGGCTGAAAAAAGCCCCGGCAAGTTTATCGAAGTATTGCGCGACTGCGGCGCACTGCAAAAAATCATGCCGGAGCTGGATCGCCTCTGGGGCGTGCCGCAGCCGCCTGAACACCATCCCGAAATCGATACCGGCATTCACACCCTGATGGTACTGGAACAGGCGTGCAAACTCAGTGATGACACCGAGGTACGCTTTGCCGCGCTGGTGCATGATCTTGGCAAGGGCACCACGCCGCAAGCCGAATGGCCCAAACATATCGCGCACGAAGCACGCGGCGCGAAACTCGTGCTCGAAATGTGCCAGCGCCTGCGCATACCCAATAATTACCGTGATCTTGCCGAACGCGTTGCGCGTTATCACCTGCACTATCACCGTGCGCTCGAACTTAAACCCGCCACCGTGGTGAAAACCCTGGAAGAACTTGACGCTTATCGCCGTCCTGAACGTTTCGAAAAGTTTCTGCTGGCATCAGAAGCCGACGCGCGTGGTCGCCCGGGATATGAAACCCGCGAATTCAAACAGGGTGATTATTTACGACGCGCCTTCCAGGCCAGCCTGAAAGTCGATGTGGCCGCGCTGCGCGCGCTTGGATTTGAACATGCAAAACTCGCAAACAAAATCCGCGAAGAACGTGTCCGCCTGGTTTCTGAAGTTGACAAACAGGTATAATTAACTGGACCGCTTGTGTTTATCCTGCAATTTTTAAGTTTAAAAATAATTATAAAAGCATTGAGTCCGCGAACAACGCAAATAACGCGAAATAAATACCAAAGACACTTTATTGTTTTCGCCGCAGGCGCAATATTATATTTGCGTTATTAGCGTTATTTGCGGACTAAATGATTGCTTTTTATTCTTGACGATCCAGAATTGTGCACACCTGCTTCCAGGAAAACAGCTGAGTCCGACAATTTCTTTTTGAATTTTAGGGTCTTGTTGCCGTAGCCAGCACTTCTACGCTCGGTGGTACTGCGTCGTACATAAGTTTGAAACGGTTAATCCTGTCGCCATCATTGTGCATGCCGTCTACAAAACCCGGCTGGGTCGCCTGGTATAACAGCCTGGCTTCCATAGAATAAGCCCCGGTCTGCCCTGCGATATTGACCTGGTAATGCACCGTGTCGGCCCCGCATCCTTCGACGGTACTCATGCAGTTGAAATCATTGTCACCCGTCACGCCTGCGGGAATCGTCTGTATTTCAATGCCTGCAGCACCGCTGTTAGTGAAGCCGTCAGGTGGAATGCGGTTGTCCTTGAGGTAACTGGCAGCCTGCAGCAAGGTGTGGGTAATTTCACCATGCACGTCTACTAACACTGTTTCATATATCGCCACCTGCGAAGCATCATTGATCACATCTCTGTGTGGCTCATAACATAAGCTGGAATCAAACCCGTCGAGCTTGTGTGCTGACATGCAGTCGGCTTTCAGACGTGCTGCATCGGTTGAAATATAGCCCCGTGCATCCGGCTTGCCGGATTCGAAAATAATATCACCCGCGCCATTTCTGACCAGCACATGCAACCACATGCGCCGACTCGGATACGACGACGGCATTTTGTGACCCGCAAGGTTTGAAATGTCGATATCGAAGCTGAGCGTGTTCGCTACGACAACCGCTGTGCTCACTGCAAGTGTTGCAACACTGCCCAGCAGGTCCCGCGTCCGGCCTATCTGCGCATCAAAACCAGCCGGCGTCGTTGATGCGGCAATCCCCAGTTCGGTACGATAGTCACGCAATATTTCCAGCAGGTGCGCATTTCCGCCGACAAGAATGTGCTGGCCGTACGGTGTCCGATCGGACAGGTTATTTGGAGGTGGAATACTAATCTTTGTAAAATAGCCTGCAAAAGGTTCCGGCATATGGCAATCCTGGCATTGCGCTTCCTTTGCTTCGCCTGTTGCATACTCACTGTTTAACCATTCAAAATACGGGCCCTGCTCGAGAAAACTGGTGCCTGTCGGTATGCCGGTATCAGGATCAAGTGACGGTGTGTACAAGGTATGACAGGTAGCACAGAGTTCAGATTTGGCGACATATTCACCCCACGTTGGCGTGTGCCCTGTCTGCGTAAACATATTATTACCTGCCGGGTTTTCATGTTGGCCATACACTTTTTTGTAATCCGCGCTTGATGAGCCCGGTATTACAAATCCTCCAGAAAATGATGCCGCATTGCCAAGATTACCAATATCTATCTGGTGACAAACTGTACAGCTCACACCTTCACGTGCATGATTTTGGACATTGGCGGTATCAAACCGGTAATAATTATCGGCATCAAGATTTGTATCCGTATGATACGCATGCGTACGTCCCATCGGCGCATGACATCTGGTGCAGGTGTCTTCGATAAAACCCGCGTTCTGCGGAAAGCTCAGTACTTCATCTTCAACCGCCGCCTGCCAGTACGGATCAATGAATGCATTGGCCATCACGCTGTGGCGCCACTGGGTATTGGGGCTGATGTCTTCAGCATTGTAAAACATGACGGGATCCTGCGACTGGTGGCAATTAGCACCGCAGGTTGCTGCATTGGTGAATGCCCCCTGCTGAGACCAGTTTGTATCGTAAGCAGGGTCTGCTGCGATGGCATCGCGATCGACGATCACACCTGTTGCGCTGGATTTCAACAGCTGCGCATTTTGCGGATTACTCAGTACCAGCAGCATTGACTTGCTGGTGGTGGTTTGTGTCGCGCTATTAGTAATCACCGGAACCACAACAAACTTGCGCACCTCGCCCGGCGCAAATTGCAGGCTGCCGCCTGTTGCAGAATAATCCGCACCCGCAATTGCGGTTGCATTACTCGTCACATAATCAAGTGTGACAGTATCACTGGCGGGCTTCGCCAGGCTGATGACGAATTCGAGATCGTCCGCGCCTTCGACCACGGTTGAATCATAGATACCGATTTCAACAGCTGAAGAAGTCAGCGGCGGCGGATCATTACTGCTGCTACAGCCAGCCAGGTTCAGCGCAAATATACTGACCACCAGGCAGGCTGCCAGGTGGTGAGAATCATTTGCGTTTACTGGGTTTGAGGCAAGCCGCCTGATTGCATCATGTATCAGGGGAAAACCCAACCATTGTCCGTAAAATTCACACATGCTCCGACGCTATAACATTTAGAAGGCTGGTTCATTGAGAAAAATCAAACAGCTCTGGAATTATGCAATGCATCCTGGCGATCGGACACAGCGAAGCTACAGCGCGTCGAGGCATCCACGGCATGGCCGGTCGATCATGACACCATGGTCTGAATCACCAGGTTTCCATTCAGCCACAAGCCGGCAATGACCATGGCGTTGTAACAGCCATGCAACACCATTGACGGGTACACACTGTTATAGCGGTCGCGTAAATAGCCAAATATTAATGAAGGGATGATAATGGACAGCGACCAGGTCGGCAGGTTATTCAGCATGTGCATGCCGACAAACAATAGCGAGGTCACCAGGTTAGCAGTGGTTATTTTGAATAATGCCTGGCGGGCCCACAACGTTTTTGAAAACTGCCCCTGGATTACACCCCGAAACAGCAGCTCTTCAACAAACGGCTGCCAGAGGATTACTGACAGCAAAATACCCCAGTGGAAGTCATGTCGTGATGTAAACACAGGCACCCAGCCATGGATTAACCAGAGCACAGGGACGGCAGCGAGTACTGCCACAAGAAATTGCGGATCGCGGTAAAACTTTGCACACGCCGACAGGCCGACTTCCCGCAGGACATCGGCCAGCACAGTCGTTTGATGATGCTTGATCATGCTACATAACACCTCTGCAGAACACGAGAGGTATTATGTAGCAAGTAACAGCTGGTAGTAAGCGCTCTGAAGCCTATGACACTTTACGGCGCCAGCCCAGGGCACCCAGCGCTACAAACAGGATTGCCGGTAACACGAGATCGAGTTTTCCGTTCGGGTTATAGGCGCAGAAGCCACCGCCATTATCCGAGCTTGTGATTACCGGTTTCGGATTAATGGTGAGTGCCGCCTGTGCGCTGTTGTTGGTGGTATCCACACTATCAACCTCGAGTGCGCTGATGTTCGCAGAGATACTCACTGTGCCAGCAGCAACCGCAGCAGCGATAACGCTGATATTCGACGAAGCAGAGGCAGCCATATCACCGAGTGCGCAGCTCACCTTGTTGCCGCTGGTGGTGCAGGTGGCGCCACCGGTGACCGCACCCGAAACAAATGACAGCTGATCGGGCAAGGCAACATCAACACGTGCGCTGGTCGCCGTTGCCGGCCCGGTATTACCGGCAGACACGGTGATAGTGATTTCTTCACCCACCTTCATTGAACTCGCACTGAGCACCAGCCCGTTCAACACCATGTCGGTGTTTGCCACCTGGCGTTCGTAGGCACCACTATCACAGGCTGCAACAGTGTCGGCGTTGCCGTCGACGTTTACACGTGTGGCACCGCGCTGGTCGGACACAATAGCGGGCACTGCAGTAATACAGTAACAACTCACGGGTATTGATGCTGTAATAATTATTCGAGAATATTCGGCTATGCTGAAAGGGCTATTGAATAGCGGATATTCGAAATATCTGAAAATTGTACAACAATCACAACTTGTACAATAAACACAACGCGAAATAACGCACACCTGAATCGATGATGATAGTCCAATCAAGTATGACAAGATTGACCCAGGTCATGATCGTAACGCCACACCCCGATATCAGTTACACTACAGCATGACCAGATCATCCAGCTCAGCTTTTTGTACTGACGTAACATGGCTCGGACGCGCACATTGCGGTAAATGCCATATTCGCCATTTGATGCTTTTTTCCAAACTGCCTGAAGCGGCATTTGATCACCTGCTGCAGCCTGTAGACCATTTCCTGTTTCCGCCCGGAGCGACACTTTACAATGCCGACTCGCAAAAAAAACACATCTACTCGATCAGGCGCGGCATGGTCAAACTGGTTCGTGTATTAGAGGATGGCACGCATCGCATCGTGCGCCTGCTCGGACCGGGTGCTGCTATCGGGCTTGAATTACTCGATGGCGCAGATGGCTATCACCATACGGCTATAGCGGTGAACCAGGTCGACCTGTGCAAACTTCCCGTCCCTACTGTTAAACAACTCGAAACCGAATACCCCGAGATATGCCACCGCGTACGCGATCAGCTGCAGGCCCAGCTTGATCTTGCTGATCAATGGATAGTGGCACTCGGCACCGGCTCTGCAAAACAGCGTGCTGCCCAGCTGATCCTGGTGATGGAAAAACATTTTTCTGATGATAAAGGTGCATTCTTGTTATTGAGTCGTGAAGACATGTCCGCAATGACGGGCATAGCCGCAGAAACCATCAGCCGCACAATTGCGGAATTCAAACGTCAGGATATCCTGAGCAAGACCCAGGGCAACCTGTATTTATGCAATTCTGAAAAACTGGAAGATGTGATATCGCAGGAGTGATCTACCTGCTGCAATCAAACAGCTGTAATCAAACAACAGCAATCAAACAGCAGTAGCAGCGCGACCGCTGATGTAATGGTTCTAGCGAAAAAAAACCGATTCGATTTTTATCAGTATCCGGCCTAAGGCACGCCGGGTTAATAAAAATGCGAGTAACACACCCGCAGTATTTGCCAGCATATCGGCTAACTCGGCAGTGCGCACCGAATCCATGCTTTGCAGGTATTCCATCAGCAGTCCCTGCAGTAAAAAAATTACCACGAGCATTCTACGCTGAAATTTTTCATGATAAATCTGCGCGAACCAGAACATCAGCGCGAAATATGCCAGCGCGTGAAAAACTTTGTCCTGGTACAAAAATCCAAAGTTGAGTTTTACCGGTGAACTGGTCATCGACAGGTACACCACCAGCCCCACCAGCGCATAACCAGTCATCAGCCAGAAGCCGCGCAGTTTTAATTCCGGGTTTATTTTTTCCATATCAGACAAACAACGCAAACAATACGACACCGAGCACAAGGCGATACGCAACAAACGGCAGCATGCCTATACGCTCGAGCAACTTGAGGAAATAATGTATACACAGATATGCACTCAATGCCGAGATAAATGCGCCGAGCAGTAGATCATTGATATCGGTGACACTGGCGACGTCGAGATACTCCAGCGTTTCAAGCCCGCCTGCCAGCACAATTACCGGAATCGACAGCAGGAACGAAAACCGCGCCGCCGCCTGCCGATTTAAACCAAGTAACAACGCCGCCGTGATGGTGATGCCTGAACGTGAGGTACCAGGTATTAATGCTATCGCCTGCGCCACACCGATGACCAGCACGTCTTTCCACGACAGGCTGTATTCGTCGCGTGCGCGCGCACCGCGGGCATCGGCAAACCAGAGCAGCAGGCCGAACACGATGGTGGTGATCGCTATGACTTCTGATGAGCGCAGGTTGGCACTGATGAAATCTTTAAACACCAGCCCCGCGAGTCCAACCGGGATGGTGCCGACCAGCACAGCCCACGCCAGTTTCGAATCTGCACTATGCCTGCCGCCCAGCGAGGCAATCCAGTCGACCAGCATTTTGCGCAGCTCGGTGCGGAAGTACAGCACCACCGCACTCAGGGTACCGGCGTGCACCGCGACATCAAATACCAGGCCCTGGTCCTGCCAGTGGGTCACGAGCGGCACCAGTATCAGGTGCGCTGAACTGGATATAGGCAAAAACTCGGTCAGGCCCTGGACTAATGCCAGTACTATTATTTGTATTATATCCAAGCTTTTTACCTGCTAATTTTTATTGTACTGAATATTATTTACGCATGACTGGCAAATGAAAAATGAAAAATGAAAAATGTTAATACGCCTGAACCTGCAGAAACGCATCAGATCCCGGTTTGTGCCTTTCATTTTTCATTTTTAACTTTTCATAGCCCTAAAGCCTGCTGCGCAGATCATGAAACATAAAACCGCTGAGGGAACTCTCCAGGTTTTTCGCCAGCCCCATGACTTTGAAACGCTCACCCATTTCAGACGGCAGCGTCAGGGTTTTAAT
>JBATHJ010000547.1:0-5400 GCA_049666625.1 Gammaproteobacteria bacterium
GCATCCGCCTCGCCAGCCAGATCGGCGCCGGTCTTGTTGGTGTCATGTATATTCTCGACGAACCTTCGATTGGCCTGCACCAGCGCGACAATGATCGCCTGCTGACCACGCTCAGACATTTGCGCGACATCGGCAACACCGTGATCGTGGTCGAACACGATGAAGACGCCATCATGAGCGCCGACCACGTGATCGACATCGGCCCCGGTGCCGGGGTGCACGGCGGTGAAGTTATTGCCCAGGGCACACCGCAGGACATCATCAAGACCAAAGCTTCGCTCACCGGCCAGTACCTGTCGGGTAAAAAACAGATTCGCGTACCCGACACGCGCACCCCGCCGACTGATAGCTGGTTTAGTATCAAGGGCGCGAACGGCAATAACCTGCAGAATGTCGATGTCGATATTCCGGTGGGCCTGTTGACCTGCATTACCGGGGTATCCGGTTCGGGCAAATCAACCCTGGTGAATGACACCATCTATGCGATTCTTGCACGCGAGATCAACGGCGCATCCATGGCGGCCGCGCCGCATGCGTCGCACCAGGGCATTGAACATTTCGACAAGGTGGTCGAAATTGACCAGGCACCGATCGGGCGCACACCGCGTTCGAACCCGGCGACTTATACCGGACTGTTCACACCGATACGTGAATTGTTTTCCGCCACCCAGGAATCACGTTCGCGCGGCTACAAGCCGGGGCGTTTCAGTTTTAATGTCAAGGGCGGGCGTTGCGAGGCCTGCCACGGTGACGGCGTCATAAAAGTCGAAATGCATTTCCTGCCCGATGTATATGTCGCCTGCGATGTCTGCGACGGCAAGCGTTATAACCGCGAATCGCTCGACATAAAATACAAGGGCAGGAACATCCACGAAGTGCTGGAAATGACGGTGGAAGACGCGCTGACATTTTTTGATGCCATCCCGGTGATCAGGCGCAAGCTGCAAACCATGATGGATGTCGGCCTGTCGTATCTCACCCTCGGCCAGCGCGCGACCACGCTGTCGGGCGGCGAAGCGCAACGCATCAAGCTGTCGAAAGAACTTTCCAAACGTGACACCGGCCAGACCGCCTACATTCTCGACGAGCCTACCACCGGCCTGCATTTTCACGATGTGCAGCAATTGCTCGATGTATTACTGCGGTTGCGCGACCACGGCAATACCCTGATGGTGATCGAACACAATCTTGATATCATCAAGATGGCCGACTGGATTATCGACCTCGGTCCCGAAGGCGGTTACAAGGGCGGACTGATTATAGCCACCGGCACGCCCGAAGAGGTCGCCAAAAACAAGGACTCGTTTACCGGGCACTATCTCGCAAAAATATTGCCCGGCGTGAAACTCAAAAAAACCGCGAACTCAAAATAGCCATGCGCACATTGACATGCTGAATAAAATTCTCAAAAGTCTTGGACTATGCGTATTGTTTGGTTGCTCGAACAACAATGACCAGCAGGAAATAAACGACCTGCTCAACTGGTACAGTGCACAGCTCAATGCGCTGGTTGAGCATATACAGGCCGATGCTGCACAGGATCAGCAGGGCCACTACCCGCACGCGGGAAAAATTACTTACCAGCCCGTGGGCCACATTGACTATGTGGTGAAAAACAAGCACGGCCACCGGCTCGAACTGTCGCAAAAGCTCAAGCTCACTGCCAGCCACATCGAGCAGACCGCGGGCTACCTGGCACTGGCTGCCAGAGTTGCCGAGCTCGGCTGGCATATTTCTCTGCAGGAACATAAAGTCGAGGGCGATGGCGTGGATACGGATTATTCGCTCGATGAATATATCGCCGATCACCCGCGCTATTACGTGGTCAGAATTTCAGGCTGGTTGTAATTAAATTATTTCAACGCTAACAGACTATTTCGGGGGAAATAATCCAATGAACATGAAGCACATCTTGCTGGTCACCTTGTTATATGCATTTGCCAGCAGCGCGTACGCCGCAGCCACAAGCAAAGCCGTGGCAATACCCGATTACCCGGCTGACAAACTCAGCGAGCATGTCTGGGTGATTCACGGCCCGCGCGAGTTCCCCAATCCCAAAAACCAGGGCTTTATGAACAACCCTGCGCTGGTACTGACCTCGGCCGGCGCGGTAATTATCGATCCCGGCGCCAGCGTGCAAACCGGTGAAATGGTGTTGCGGGTGTTTGGAAAAATCTCCAGCGCCCCCGTGGTCGCGGTGTTCAACACCCATGTGCACGGTGATCACTGGCTGGGTAACCAGGCGATTATCGCAAAGTATCCCGATGTGAAAATTTACGCCCACCCCAAGATGATTGCCGAAGCCAGAGCCGGCGCTGCCGATAGCTGGGTAAGCCTGATGCACAGCATGACCGAAGGCGCGACTGATGGCACGGTGGCAGTGCTGCCCAACGCCAGCGTGAACAATGCCGAGGTCATCAAAATCGGTAACACCCAGTTCAGGATTTATCATAACGGCCAGGCCCACACCAAAACCGACATCATGATCGAAGCGCTTGAAGACAGCGTGCTGTTCCTCGGTGATAACGTTACCCACAAACGCATCCCGCGGATGAACGATGGCAGTTTCAAGGGCAACCTTGCCGTCATCGAGATTGCACTCGCCACCAAAGTTAAGCACTGGGTGCCGGGGCACGGCCCCAGCGGCGACAGCACCATCGTGACCGCCTACCGTGATTACCTGCAGGCGGTGCTGCAGTCGGCACGCACCGCGTTTGAAAACGACATGGACAGCAGCGCGGTCAAACCACTCGCACTGAAAGCCACCGACGCATACAAAGACTGGCCCGGCTATGAAGACGAACTCGGCCGCCAGGGCGTGCAGGCCTACATGGAAATAGAAGCCACCGAGTTCTAAAACCCTGGCGCAGATACAAGGCGCGCACAGCATGCTTTTGGCTGGTTATTTAACCCGGAAAAACTGACACAGGTCATCACCTGGTCACAGCAGGAACACTATAGTGGCCGGATTAAGCTATACATGGTTTAACTATGAGTACCATTACCCTGATCATTACTTCTGTGCTGGCAGTCACCCTTGGCTGGTTCATCCTGATGTTGCTGATCAGAATCCGTAACAACGTGGTCAATGGTCTCAGCTATCGCAAGTCGCTGCAGGCAGAAATCAGCGGCCTGCGACTCGACCGCATGCTGGCGGCACTCGGTGTCAACCGCGAGCGTTACCTTTACCAGGAGAGCACGCTCGACATCCACCGGCATATAGAACGTTGCAAGGACTGCAGTAATACCGCCACCTGCGATGACAAGCTCAGTTCAAATACGATTGAAAAAGACAAGATTGATTTTTGCAACAATGCAGAAGCGTTCGGGCGCATTTCAGAACAACAGGGCAAGCCCGAAAGCTGATTCACCTGCTTTATATCGGGCAATAAAAAACCGGCACATGGCCGGTTTTTTATTGAACAGGAAAAGTCTTACTGTGCAGCAGGCGCAGGACGATCCACCAGTTCGATGTAAGCCATCGGTGCAGTATCACCTGAACGGAAACCGCATTTCAGGATACGGGTATAACCACCGTTGCGCTCCTTGTACTGCGGGCCCAGCTCATTGAACAGCTTACCCACAGCAGACTTGCTGCCGAGGCGCGAGAACGCAAGGCGGCGCCTGGAAACTGAGTCTTCTTTCGCCATGGTAATCAAAGGCTCTGCAACGCGGCGCAGCTCTTTGGCTTTTGGCAGCGTGGTTTTGATAATGCCGTGTTCGATCAGTGATGTCGCCATATTGCTGAACATCGCGCTGCGATGACTGCTGTTGCGATTTAACTGACGGCCTGATTTGCGATGACGCATGATGGTTACCTGTTATGTTCTTTAATGTGCGACTGGATCAGACTGCTTCTTTGTCACGCAGCGAAGCCGGTGGCCAGTTTTCAAGCTGGATACCAAGCGACAGGCCGTGCGATGCCAGAACGTCCTTGATTTCAGTGAGCGATTTCTTGCCAAGGTTCGGCGTTCTCAACAATTCAACTTCAGTGCGCTGAATCAGGTCACCGATGTAGTAAATATTTTCTGCTTTTAGACAATTGGCTGAACGTACAGTCAGTTCGAGCTCGTCAACCGGGCGCAGCAGGATCGGATCGATGTCGGCATCTTCATCAACCGTGACCACGTCTTCCATGGTCTGCAGGTTAACAAACGAGGACAGCTGGTCCTGTAAAATTGTTGCCGCGGTGCGAATGGCAGATTCAGGATCGACCGTGCCGTTGGTTTCGAGGTCAATAATCAGCTTGTCCAGGTTGGTGCTCTGGGCAACACGCGCGCTTTCTACATTGTAGGCAACGCGGCGGATCGGCGAGAACGATGCGTCGAGACGCAGCGTGCCGATGGCAGCAGATTCATCGTTTTCACGATGTGACGCCGGCTGGTAACCACGGCCACGGGCGACTTTCATCGAGATATTCAGCTTGCCATCCTTGTTCAGGTTGGCAATCACGTGATCAGGATTGACGATTTCGATATCATGGCCGGTTTCGATGTCACCGGCTGTGACCACACCTGCACCGCTGGCGGACAGGGTAATGCTACCTTCAGGATTGGCGTGCATGCGCAGTGCAATTCCCTTGAGGTTGAGCAGAATTTCGAGTACGTCTTCCTGCACACCATCGATAGTGCTGTATTCGTGTACCACGCCTTCGATCACGGCTTCGACAACAGCACTGCCTTCGATTGAAGACAGCAGGATGCGACGCAGGGCATTGCCCAGCGTATGACCGAAACCACGCTCCAGCGGTTCAAGCGCAACTTTTGCATGGGTTGCACTGTGAGTCTGAACGTTGATAGTTCGCGGTGTAAGTAATTCTTCGGACATGCCTGTATAGCTCCCCTACTTCGAGTAAAGTTCGACGACGAGTTGTTCGTTGATATCCGCTGGCAAATCGCTGCGCTCGGGTACGTTTTTGAAAACGGCTTCGAGCTTGCTTTCGTCAATCGAAATCCAGTCTGCAATGCCTTTCTGCTTGGCCATGTTGAGTGAGTCAGCAATGCGGGTCTGCTTTTTAGCTTTGTCACGCACGGCAATCACATCGTTCGGGCTGACCTGGTACGAAGGTATGTTGACGACTGTGTTATTCACCAGGATACATTTGTGATTCACCAGCTGGCGTGCTTCGGCGCGCGTCGCACCAAAACCTGCGCGGTAAACTACGTTATCCAGGCGTTTTTCCAGTAACTGCAGTAAAGTTTCACCGGTCGCGCCTTTCATGCCGGCGGCCTGCTTGTAGTAATTACTGAACTGACGTTCGAGTACACCGTAGATACGGCGCAGTTTCTGCTTGGCACGTAACTGCAGCGCGTAGTCAGACAGGCGACCACGACGGGCACCGTGCTGACCCGGTATCTGGTCAAGCTTGCACTTGCTGTCGAGCGGGCGCAGTGCAGATTT
>JBATHJ010000548.1:0-2114 GCA_049666625.1 Gammaproteobacteria bacterium
TAAAACAAATAAAAAAGACCACTACCAGGATTTATAAGGTAGAAATTTACCGTTCCATGTAATTACAACCCGGTCACCAGCCGGGTTTTCTTCTTTATCAATGTGCATAGAGAAATCGATTGCACTCATAATGCCATCACCAAATTTTTCATGAATGATCTCTTTCATGGTTTCGCCATAAACACCAATAGCTTCGTAAAAGCGATATATGACAGGATCTGTCGGGATCAACTTATCCCATGTTTTATGTGGAAAATCCTGTAAAGAAGTAGCAATTTCAGAATCAAGCGATAAAACTTCGCAAAGTTTATTCGCATAATCGGGCTTTAAACTGTTCATGCCCAGGCAGGCAGATGTTAGAAAAACTGGTGCCAGGCCGACTTTATCAGCAATCTCTTCCCAACCCATACCTGAGGTTTGTTTTGCAGCGAGAATGATTTCGGTCATTTCAATTTTTTTCATCGTATATCTCCTGATTGACTATGTTTTTTCATATGCGCGGCCGTTACATAGCGGCCTGTTCAGATTGCATTTGTTGCACCGTTTCACTGACATCATTCGCAGGGTCGATCACAACCGGGTGTATGCCATACGAAACCACCGTCTTGCTAGTCTCGCTAGCTGCAGAGTCAGTCAATTCTTTCGAACGGTTAACCAAAAAGTCCACCAGATGATTACGTATCTTGTAATAACCGGGATGATGGATAATGTCGGTGCGATTACGCGGACGTGGGATTGATACACTGACCGATTCAGCCACCTGTGCGTGCGGGCCATTAGTCATTAGCAGTATTCGATCGGAGAGCAGGATAGCTTCATCTACATCGTGGGTAATCATAAACACGGTCTGGTGTGTCTCCTCCCATATTTTGAGCAGCTCTTCCTGAATCAGGCCGCGGGTCAAAGCATCAAGCGCACCGAATGGTTCGTCCATCAGCAACAGTTGTGGTTGAGTTGCGAAAGCGCGCGCGATACTGACTCGCTGGCGCATACCACCAGAGAGTTGAGAGGGCTTACGCTGCTCCACACCCTTGAGGCCAACCATGTCGAGAAACTTCATGCTATGTTCCAGCACCTGCTCCTTGCTCCATGCTGGCCAACGTGCCCGTACCGCAAAAGTGATGTTCTTTAGCGTACTGCGCCATGGCAACAAGCTATAGTTCTGAAACACCACGCCACGCTCGAGGCTTGGACCGACGACTTCCTTATCATTCATGATGACCACGCCATCACTGGCTTCATCAAGTCCGGCAAGAATATTTAGAATGGTTGATTTGCCACAACCGGAGTGGCCGATGATGCAGACGAATTCACCTTTATTAATGCCAAAGTTAGCATTCTCGAATACGGTCAAGTCCTGCTCGCCCCCCGGGCCAGGATAACGCTTGGCCAGTGCCTGGACTTCAAGAAAATACTTAGTCATAGTTTTATTCCTCTATTCTTCATATTCGACCAGGCGGCTAATGTGACCAAGAGCCAGATCAAGCAACATACCGACGATGCCAATCATTAGAATGGAGAAAATAACACTGGTAAGATCAAGATTATTCCACTCGTTCCACACGTAGTATCCGATGCCGGTGCCACCGACGAGCATCTCGGCTGCGACGATAACCAGCCAGGCAATGCCGATGGAAATACGCATGCCGGTGAGAATAGTCGGTGCTGCGGCAGGTAGAATTACCTGTAACGCTGTCTTAAACGGGCCCAGTTCATGGGTTCGTGCAACATTGACCCAGTCCTGGCGCACATTGGCAACACCAAACGCGGTGTTGATCAACATTGGCCAGATCGAGCAAATAAAAATCACGAAGATCGCCGAGGCTTCCGAATCCTGGATGATGAACAATGCGAGCGGCATCCATGCTAAAGGTGATATAGGACGTAAGACCTGTATGAACGGGTCGAGCGCCTTGTGCATTAATGGCGACATGCCGACTAAAAAACCAATCGGTAAAGCCACGAGTGCAGCAAAAAAGAAACCCGTCAACACACGATACAACGAGTAACCTAACTGAATACCAATGCCCTTGTCATTAGGGCCTGCATCATAAAAAGGATTACTTAGTTCTGTGTACGCAAGCTTTATCACAGAAGAAGGTGGTGGAACACGC
>JBATHJ010000549.1:0-6622 GCA_049666625.1 Gammaproteobacteria bacterium
GAACCGAACATTGCGCATCATCATTATCCGGTGCTCTCTACACTTGATGATATCAATACATCGGTACAGCAATCCCAGGGACTGGTGAAACTTGATTTACAACTAGACAGCTCGCTTAGCAGCAAACTTGCCACGCCGCTGTTCGCCCTGTTGTTTGCTTACCTGATGCTGGCTATCGGCCGCAACAGCACCCGCTCGCGCACGATCGCAACATCGGTACCGCTAACACCCCGAATATACTTCCAGTCGCCGCCCTTGCGCGCCCCACCCCGCCACACAAGTTAACCGTTCTCGACATGCGCCTGGTGCATGTCATATTTTGTAACTTGTTTTATTGGCAGGGGTAACACCAATGCTCACTATTATTTCACGCGCCGCATGCCTGGTTGCATTGTCAGCGTATGCTGCTCATTCTTATGCAGAACTGCCCGCGCAGTGGGACCTTATCAAGAGTGTCCGCGAGGCCTTACGGCAGACGCCACAATTGCAGGCCGCCGCCGCTGAAGTCGAAGCCCGGCAAAGCATGCTCGACGAGTCCAGTGCCTGGCCTAATCCGCGGGTTGAAATTGCTGTTGATGACTCGGTGAGTCTCGAGCAGGGCAATACCGGCTATGCTTTTAGTGAATTGAGTGTTACCCAGCCGATTCCGTTTGGCCGGCTTGATGCCGAAAAAAAACAGGCGCGCATTGAAGTCAGCGCAGCCCAGGCGCAACAACGCTATCGACTGCTGGATGTCGAAAAGAAAACCGCCCTGCTGTTTTATGACCTGCAATTTCGTTCCGAAATATTAAGCCTTGCCGAGCAACGCCATGATTCGCTGGAGAAACTCATGGTGCGAGGAAAAGATCCGCTGGTGCGTTATTTTTCCGAGACCGAGCGTAAGCGGCTGGGCATTCTGCGCGAGGAAGCCCACCAGGCGATGTCAGCTGCGGAAGGTGAATATAACGAGGCGCTCAGCCAGTTTCGCACCCTGCTTTCATTGCCCGAATCGACTGACCCTGTCACCGGGCCTTTAGAAACTGTGCCGGCCCCACAGTCGCTGGACGAACTGCTTGCGATTCAGGCACAACACCCGCTGTTGATATCACTGCAGTTGTCAAAACAGGCGGCCGAGGCCGGTATTGATGTATCACGCGCACAACGCCGTGTCGACCCGGAACTCAAACTGTTTACCACGCGCGATGTATATGCCGGCAAAGAACAGAACTCGACCGGTATCGCGCTGATGTTTGAGATTCCTCTTTGGCAAAAGAACGGTCGCAAGGTGGCACGCGCGCGCGCCGATTTTCAGCAACAACAGGCCGAACTCAGCGTGCAGCAACGCGAGCTGGGCAGCCAGTTACGTAAAAGCCATCTGCATTTAGAACACCTGATAGAACAGGCAGACCATTACCGCGATTATATTTTGCAACCTGCCAAAGAGATTTTGCAGTTATCGCAACGCGGCTTTCGCAGTGGTGAAATTGATCTACTGAATTTTATAGATGCGCACAACACTTATTATGATGCGCGCAGCAAGTACCTGATGCTGGTCTACGATGGCTGGCTTGAAACAGCCGACCTGCGTTATAGCGCAGGCCAGATGCTGGCGGAGGTGGCACCATGATTGCCGGACTGATAAGACTTGCGCTGGTGCAGCGCCTGATGATGGTGCTGATAACGCTGGCGATGACAGCGGGCGGCATCCTGGCATATCGCAGCCTGCCGATCGATGCCTTCCCTGAAATTTCACCGCCGCAGGTGCAATTGATTATCAAGGCCGCGGGCCTTACGCCAGAAGAAGTGGAATCGCGCATTACGTTTCCGCTTGAAATGGAAATGCAGGGACTGCCTAACCAGACAGTACTGCGCTCGACCAGCAAATATGCACTCAGTATCGTGGTGCTCGATTTTGCAGATGGCACCGACATTTACTGGGCACGCCAGCAGGTCGCCGAACGCCTCGGCCAGGTCTGGGCAGATTTACCCGAGGGTGTCGAAGGCGGGCTTGCACCGATTACCTCACCGCTGGGTGAAGCCTTCATGTATCGCATTCATGGCGATGGCAGGTCTAACGCCGAATTGCGCCAGTTACAGGACTGGACTATTCGTCCACAGTTGCGCGGTGTCGATGGCGTTGCCGATGTGAATTCGCTCGGTGGTGAAGTACGCGCCTTCGAAGTCATGCCAAAGCCGGACAAGCTGACAGAGCACGGCATCAGTCTTGATGAACTTGAAACCGCGTTGAATGAAAACAATCGCAATGCCGGCGGTGATCGAATCAACAAGGGTGATGAGATCATGCTGGTACGCACTGTCGGCCAGATTAAATCACTTGAAGATATCGGCAATATCACAGTCAAAGTTCGCTATGGAAATGCGATCAGGGTCAATGATATTGCCGAGGTTCGCCTCGGGCACCTGACACGTTACGGCGGCGTCACGGCCAACGCTGAAGGCGAAATTGTGACCGGTCTGGTGCTGCTTCGCAAAGGCGCCAATAGCCGAAGCACGATCATGGGTGTCAAACGTGTGCTCGAAGAACTTAAACAGCAATTGCCCGAGGGCGTGTGGATCGAACCGTTTTATGACCGCACCCATTTAATTGAAGACGCAGTGTGGACTGTCGAAAAAGTGCTGGCTGAAGCCGTGGTACTGGTGATTATTGTCCTGATCATTATGCTGGGCAACCTGCGCAGCGCATTGACGGTTGCGTTTATATTACCGTTATCAGTGCTGTTTACTTTTATTCTCATGCGTATCACGGGCATCAGCGCCAACCTGATGTCACTCGGTGGTCTTGCTATTGCGATTGGTATCCTGGTTGATGCTGCAGTGGTGGTGGTTGAAAACATTCACACCCAGCTGAGCCGCGCACCGAGCGGCGTTAGCAAGCTACACCTTATATACAGGGCCACACGTGAAGTCGCCAAACCGGTGATTGCCGGTGTATTGATCATTATCATTGTATTCCTGCCGCTGTTTAGCCTTACCGGCCTGGAGGGCAAGCTGTTTGCACCGCTGGCGATTACCATCAGCTTTGCCCTGCTTGGTTCATTGTTAATGTCGTTGACGGTGATACCGGTGCTGGCAAGTTTGCTGATGCACATGCATGTAACCCATGGTGAACACCGTGACGAACTGGTGGTGCGGTGGTTGAAGCGCGGCTACCGACCTGTGATAGCCTGGGCATTGCGAAGCCGCGCGGTTGCGCTCAGCCTGGCGTTGATTGCGCTGGCCGCATCCATATTCCTGTTTACCAAACTGGGTAACGAATTTATGCCCACCATGGATGAAGGCTCGACCGTGATTATGTTTGAAAAAGCCAACAACATCTCACTCGAAGCTTCACTGGGCATGGATGCGGATATTCAGCGCGCATTAATGGAAGTGCCTGAAGTCACCGGTGTGGTCGCACGCACCGGTGCCGACGAGTTACGCATGGATCCAATGGAGTTATATCAAACAGACAATTTTATCCTGACTACACCGCGCGACACCTGGACCCGCTCATTGGCTGAATTTGAAACCGATTTACGAGAACGGCTTGCACCTTTCAAACACATTGAATACGCATTTAGCCAGCCCATCGACATGCGGGTATCGGAAATGATTACCGGTGTACGCTCAGCTATCGCGGTTAAATTGTTTGGCACTGATCTTGATGAACTCACCGATGCAGCCGAGCGTATGGTCGAGCGCATTCGCACTCTTCCCGGTGCAATCGATGTTGACTGGGTTGATATCGGCGGGCGCAATTATCTGCAAATCGATATTGATGCTGCCGCATTATCCAAATACGGCATTAGCGTAGAACGCGTTAACCAGCTGATTGAAACTGCCGTGGCGGGTAAAGTGGTGAGCCAGGTCATCGAGGACAACCGCCGCACCGGTATATTACTGCGCTACCCTGAAGCCGCACGCAATAGTGTTGCCGCGCTGAACAAGCTGCTGGTCGAAACGCCCCGCGGTGATCGCCTGCCCTTATCACGTCTGGCAAACATCAGCGAGTTAAAAGGCCCGGTACAAATTACCCGCGAAGGCGGTCAACGTGTCGTTGTGGTCCGAGCCGATGTTGAGGGACGAGACGTAGTTAGCTTTGTCGAAGAAGTCCGCACAACACTGGAACGCGATGTACCACTGCCACAAGGTTACTATGTCGAATTCGGCGGCCAGTTTGAAAACCAGCAACGCGCGAGTGCACGGCTTGCACTGGTGGTGCCAATCTCTATCGTGCTGATATTTGTCATGCTGTTTTCAACTTTCCGTTCTATGCGCCAGGCCGGGTTGATCCTGCTGAACATTCCGTTTGCCATGATTGGCGGCATTGTCAGCCTGTATATTTCCGGGCTGTATATGTCGGTACCTGCGTCAGTAGGATTTATCACCCTGTTCGGCGTTGCGGTGTTAAACGGTGTCGTCATGGTGAGTTACTTTAACCAGTTACGTAGCGCAGGGCATAGTGTGCTCGATGCAGTACGCGAAGGCTCGATTCGCCGTTTGCGCCCGGTGTTAATGACCGCGATGATTGCAAGCCTTGGTTTACTGCCCATGTTACTGGCAACCGGCCCTGGCTCAGAACTGCAACGCCCGCTGGCAGTGGTAGTGATTGGCGGCCTGGTGACATCGACATTATTGACCCTGATCCTTTTGCCCACGCTGTATGCGTGGCTGGAACAGCGCCTCATCGTAAGCTCAAAGGAGGACCTATGATTAACCTGACTTTGCTGGCCGACGCCAGCGTCAAACAATCTCTCGCAGATGCATTACGCGCACTGCCTGATGTTGAACGTTTTATATTTACCAACGTGGAAGAACACAGCCACCAGCTGGAACATGACCCGCTGCTCTCGGAACGCGACAAGGTGGTGGGATACGTGCCGCGGGTGCGGGTGGATATTTTGCTCGAGGAATCTGCCCTGGATGTAGTGCGCAACGCATTGGGTGCACCCGGGTGCGGACTTGCGGGACGCTGTCGCTACTGGGTAACGCCGGTGGGCGATATCAGTGAGATATAGACATGCACGATAAGCATGTGTGTGATTTAGGCCTGTTAATTCATTGAAAAGATCACTGGATACATATAACCATACGAATACAGCCTGCTTGAAACCCGGGCGGATTATAACTGTCTACATTTGTCAGCAATATGCAAAACCCGGCCGGCCTTTATTTCAAAGGAAGGCTGTGGACATTTGAATAACCATTGCCAAGCGCATAAATCCAGACAGGGCCCGGCATGAATAATGAAATCATACTGAAATCATCTATCGTATGCCCGGGTTGTGGCCACAGGGAAACAGAAACCATGCCCACAGGCACATGCCTTTGGTATTACGTATGTAAAGCCTGCGGTGATGTATTAAAACCGAAGCAGGGTGATTGTTGCGTGTTCTGTTCCTACGGCTCTGTTCCCTGTCCTTCAGTTCAACATTCCCGAAGCGCCAACTGAGAGTCTCGGCACGTATCAAACTTTTCCTCACTCAGGGCAGGTGTCTGTCAGTTGTGAATTAGAAAAGCTTTTTCGCCATCCCCAGCAGGTCATCAGCCCCACCAAACGAGTCGAGTATATTTCCACCACTGCTGGCCTTGTCCATCAATGCAGGCAGCACGTCAGATAAGCCATTCGCCGCGGTCGATGTATCAACACCAACCTTACCGGCAAAATCTGCAATCTTGTTTTCACCCAGCACCGACATCAAACTGGCAGGAGAAATGCTGGCGTTAGCGCCATCACCGAGCCATGATTTTGCCATCGAGGCGAGATCACCTGATGCCATCATTTTTGATGCCAGGCCTGTGAAATCGATACTGCCTTTGCCGTCACCGAGCAGGCCGGATAAGGCCGACATCATGCCATCAGTTCCAACGGATGACCCCAGTTTTTGCGTTAGCATTTCTGCGCCCATTTTCAGTAAATCCATAAAAATACCCTGGTTAGTTCATTCACGCATATAACGCGCCGAGCGAGAAGGTTACCCGTTGTGATACACAGCGTAAACCCTGCCGCGCGGGCTTACAGAATAAACCAGTAATTCAGACTGGAATCGATAGAATACAAGGCAGGCACTCAAACAATAAAAGCATCCCTGCTGCTATGCTCCCTGTGCGCTAAGCATCTCCCCCCTGAGGAGGAAGGGAAGATTCATTTTAAACTTTACTCAGGCTGCTTTTGCTTCTGATGCACCCTGTTTCATCACGTCAGCCAGTATCGTATACACCGCTGCCCAGGCATTTTTAACTTCATCGGTAAATGCTTCGCCCAGGCCTTTTTCCAGCGTCCATAGCAAAGCGGCTGCGACGGTGTCGTAATCGGCATCCTTGACGCCATAGCCGGCGTGCTTTTCACCCATGTCTTTGAGCGTTGCGATCAGGGGTTCAAGATCATCGAGCGCGCTGACTGCAATGCCAATTGTTTTCATCAGCTTTGCGCCCTGCTCTTTCATATCACCCTTGAACATTGGCTTGACCGACGGGTCGAGTTCAAACAGGCGCCCGTAGAATAATTCAGCCGCAGTGTCTGCGATAGGAACCACCATGGTCCAGGTTTGTTTAACCAGCTCTTTCTGTTGTGGAGTCATAAATCACCTCTTTGTTTAATGTAATAATTTGCAAGATGCAGCATGTAGTCCACCGCTGCTTT
>JBATHJ010000550.1:0-6529 GCA_049666625.1 Gammaproteobacteria bacterium
ATTGGTGCTAGCGCGACTTCAACAATGGCAGATATCTCCCTGACCCCATTGTTTGACGTGAACGACCGGAACGTGTCGTTCAACACGAATTTTTCAGTGAACGTAACTGTGAACGCTACGGTCGACGGATCACTGACCGCAATTGTCGACAACAACACTATTAGCCTAGTGGGCGGCAATACTAAGATCAAGGCCAGGGCGACCTTGTCCACGCCTTCTGGCACTTCTTTCCAGGAGTATTTCGCAAGTGCCGGGGCGTCGGACCCCGGGGTGTCATCTGATGCAGTCATTCTAGATGGTTTGCTCAGGCCATCTGTAACCATAGATTGGCGACAACCATTTTCGGTCATATTCAATCTGCAGGCAGAAGCCTCTGCAGCCAGCGGTGGCGTTAG
The DNA here is from genome assembly GCA_049666625.1 of Gammaproteobacteria bacterium. GTDB lineage: Bacteria > Pseudomonadota > Gammaproteobacteria > SZUA-229 > SZUA-229 > JASBSR01. Next base: position 396 of record JBATHJ010000550.1, read on the forward strand.
TTTTGTGACCACGACGTTTGATTCGTTAAATTCGCTGAGCTTTTCTAAAGACGGACCCGCATTCTTAGTGCCCGAGGGCTTTACCGTTAACGCGCCTGAACTGAACATCTTCGACAATCAATGGATTGATCCGCGAGCGAGTGTTGTGCCACTTCCAGCGAGCTTGCCACTGCTGTTAAGTGGTATTGTCGCGCTAAGCTTCCTGCGCAAGCGCAATAAATCATAATAAGGTAATAAGGGGTCAGAGTCCTTATTCTGCAGTACGCTCCACTCTGGCCGCATTTTCCTTATTTACCAATGATATTGCAGGTAAAGGGATGGATAGTTGCTGCCGCCCTTTACGCGGCCGAAGGCAGACGCTGATTCAAATATGGCAGACCGATGGTGAATGCCAGCGCCCAGGTAGATTTCATTCAGTGTGTTAAAACCAAAGGCATCGCCCAGGCTGAAATCAACCGTGAGATCGATATAGTTCATGAAACGGCTTGAGCGATAACCTTTTTTATCCATCTCTCTTTGTTCAAGATTGCTGACAATCTCGATGTAGGAGAAACCCTCAGCCAGGCCAAGTCGCCAGCGCACCGGCCAGTACATATTGTAATAGGCCTTGATACCCAGAACATATTCACTGGTAGGTTGTTTGTCATAGGTGATTGTGCATGGATTAACGCCATCACAGGGATTATTGCCAAGACCAGCTGAGTCAGGCGTGTTGATACCTTCGCCAGGTGTCAGTGTCTGGCTGTAGGGATCAGAGCTGTGGTGATACACATAACCGGTAGTGAGGTAAATATCCAGGGCTTCAATTCCAAACAGGCTGTCCGCGACTGGATGGCCATAAAAAAATGACGTTAACTGGTTGTTCTGCTCGTCATCCTCTACGTTAAATCCAATAATTTCTCCCAGGTTTGATGGTGTTGCCCAGCCATGGGCGACTCGAATATAGGGTTTAGATTTTAGCGATGATGATTTCGAACTGGAAATATTATTAAAAACAGCAATACCCAGATAGATTTCACCGAATGCGTCGTCATCAATGCTGATCGAGTTGCGGGTCCTGTTATCCAGCGCAGTATACTGAGCGCGAGCGAGAAGATAAAAGTTGCTTATTACGTGATAACGCAGTTCACTTCCCACTGTTAAATCAAACGCCCTGCCGATCTTATTGCTTAAAGGACTGGATGGATTATCCGGATCATTCAAGCCATCGAAGCCATAGTAATAATCGTTAAAATCTGCGTTCTTGAAGCGCAGATCGGCGTATGGAAACAATTCCCATGAACCGGACTTCCAGTGATAGCGCGTATTCAAGGATGTGTAGAAACGAGTATCCTGATCGGTCAATACTTCAAAGTTGGCTTCAAAATCATTGTCAAAGCGGTATTTCAGCTGTCCGCCAACATCAAACGCATTGCCCTGCACCAGGTTCTGATATTCCGCAGGAATGTCAAAATAACGGTACTTTCCAATTAGACTGAATTGCCAGGCATCATTACTGTATAACTTTACACCAGCGCTCAGGCCACGAATAAATAATACATCGCCGCTGTAATATAAAAGAGGAATTACATCCTCAACGCTTTTTTCCTCTGATTTAAACGGTATGCTTGCTTCTCGTATGCCTACAGCGATACCCCAGTTTTTTACAGGGATGTCGTAGGCATGACTCGACATGGCAAATGATATAAGAATTATTCCTGCGATTACTATTTTCATTTCATACTCGAATAATCTGGTTCGATCGTAGCAGTGAGTCCATGCTAATTCGCGCCATTCATACAGCTACCCTGCTTACATATCAGTAAGCCCGCGTTAACACCAGGCCAGCCCACACTGGATTCCTTGCTGTAGCACCCTGATACTCTTCACTCATGCCACGCACAAAAACACTCGCATAATATTTATCGAAAAATTCTCGTGTCACACCAAACCAGTATTCATAGACCAGTCGTTCCAGACCAGCACTGCTTATGGTAACTTCACTTTTTTTAAACTGCCCCTGCAACAGGGCATTGTAAATACGCAGACTCAGACGCCCCCCTGCCCAGAGGTAAAATTCACCACCATTCTCAACAGACGCGCCTGAAAAAACTGGCATGGATTGCGGAATATATTTTGACTGATAAGGATTGAAACTCCACCACGGCGAATGAATGCGCCCCCAGCGCCAGCTGATGCCGGCATTTACATCGGTAATAAAACCCAGGTTAGCTTCATACTCTGTTTTTAACTGGTGATCAGTCGAGACATAGCGCTTATCCTGCTTTCCATATGTCATCATGGCTGTTGGCTCACCGCCTGATGAAATTTGGTTTTGCCAGCCATTTGGCACAATGGAGTCTGTAGTTCCATGAAACAATGACTGAATATCATCTGCCACATCCAGCCCCAGAAAACCTATGGTCAATCTCGATACATAGGCCGTATTGTCAGCAGGCGCTACGGTGAATTCTGTATTCGACATAAATACCAGGCTGGCATAAGGACGATCATTGTACAGTGGCACTGAATTCTCAATATTATCAGGCGTAAAGAATGTCATGCCATATTGCTGGCTATGAAATGTTGAGTGATCGCTGGACTGAAACAGATTTTGAAAACCAGGCAGAGAGTCAACAGCGTTTCGCCATGTATCGATGGATAGCGGGTATTGCTGCACACGCTTGCCGGACATGGTAAAAGCAAAACCGCCAGTATAATCTCTATCGTTCGCTAACCCGGTGAACAGGTCATTATCGACATTTATCTGCCATCCAGAGTCATATGGCTCATCTGCGAATACATCCGCGGCAGGCAACAGGCAGGCAAAAAATAAGGGCGTAGCGCAAAACAAAATAATTTTGATACGAGTGCACATAGATACCCGGTTAATCGAAAGATAGTACGTAGGGCGTGAACTAACAGGCACTGCGCCAAAGGTTGAAGTATAAGGGATCAGCGCCCTTAATTGGGCTCTGGCCACTATTTTACGGTTCACTAACCTCTGGCAGGTACTTGATATATACCGCGGCAAACATGGACATGATACCCAGCACCAGCACGATTGCTGCCGGGCCGAGCCAGTCGCCAATTAACCCGACCAGGCCACCGAACAGCATTAACACGCCAATGACTGTATTTGATACCGCGACATAGGCAGCCCGATTCTCACCGCTCGCCATGTCAACCAGGTATACCTTGCGCCCAAGGCGCACACCGCCGTGCATGATGTTGAGGATTAAAAATATTACTGCAATGCCGTATTTGTCGATGGCCCAGTGCCAGTCGTTGATGATGGCCGTGCAGGTGAATATACCGAGCAGGCCGGCACCGGCGGTGGCAATGACCATCACCTGTTTACTTGAGCGATCACCCATGTAACCCCAGACAGGCGCAGATAAGCTGTTGGCCAGGCCATTGGCAATAATTAACGCGCCCAGGCCGAGTAATTGATCGCCCGCGTTAGCCTGTGCGATAAGCACATAAAACGGAGGCGCAAGTGCAACCGACAACAATAAACCGCGGGCGATAACAAAACGCCGGAACGGTACATCACTCTGGAGTAATCGTAATTGTTGCAAAGCAACACCAAGTGCATTGCCCCCGCCTTCGGTTGCGCCCGGTTGCTCAATGATAAAACCAAACACCAGAGAGGCGATAATCCATAACACACCGCCAGCGATCAAAAGGCCGGCGAACACATTCAGACCGGCGTCTTCCAGCTTGACTGATGCCAACCACACACCAATCAGCAATACAGCAACACCCGAGATGCTGGCACTCCAGCCCATCAGCGCACCGCGTCGACTTTTTGAAACGGTTTTGCCCAGCACGTCTTTGGCCGACACCGAACACAGTCCGCGTGACAGGCTGAAAACAATCAGCATAATCAGAATTGCACCACCTGCAGCATTGCCTTTAAAACTTATTGCGGCATACGCCATACCAAACAGGCTGACGGCTGATAACAGGGAGCCCGCCAGCCAGATGGTTTTTCGAATCGGCAGACGTCGAACCACAGCAGCAACCGCCAGTTGCGGCAACAATACACCGCCTTCGCGTATCGGAACCAGGAACCCGGTGAATATGGCAGGCACGCCAAGCAAGCCAAACAGCCAGGGAATAATTAATTTGGCACTGGCAATTTCATCAGCCACCTTGCCAAGAAGATTCGCAACCAGGTAAGCAAAGAAATTACGTGGCTGATCATTACAGGCAGAATCCGGGATGTCTTTACAAACACGCGCATCCTCATCACCGGTAATGCGATCATACAAATTTTCAACCAGTGTATTGGCTTTGCTGTTCGTCATGTTTGATTAATGCAGGGAATGGCCAATTAAAGGATCAGAGTCACTGATGCCCCACATACTCGTCATTGCAGCGAAGGCCGGACAAATTCGACGGGATCGAATTTGAACGCGCGCTTTAACGCGGCCCTAAGGGTGGAGGGCAGGAGCCCGGAATAATCCAGTGTCTTAAGGTGCATAAGAAAAACAATAACTTTTCAGGTTCTGCCTTCTCAATAATGACAGAATCCTGTGGTTGAAGTTTTCATGTCCAGCGTCACTTCAATTTACATAATCTCTGCAGTAGCAGCTCCCCATACACTTTTATAATTATTATGTGGGACACGCGCGCGCCGGTCGATCAGTTTGTCCGTGCAATGAGGTTATTCAGGATCATCGCGGCCGTATCCGCAGGAAATGTTTCTTCGGTCACTTTCAAGTCGACGCGGATTTGTCCACCGGGTCGCGCGATTTGATAGGCGCGGCTAGAACTGCCGTAGCCGGCGGACCGCGACATATCTTTCATATAGACATCGGTACCAAAACCGTCGATGCGCGTGTAAGCGGGATCCAGCTTGTCTGGCGGGTCCAGAGGATCACCTTTGAACGCAATCGAGAGGTCAATCCGGGTGTTTCCAGCGTACCCTGCATATCTGCAGGTAGAAGCAGGCAGGTACGGTTTTTGCGTAAATGCCTCGCCCGTCTGGCCGTTAAATAGAACGGCGACGCTGGCACCCTCATACACGCACGGGTCGAGCGTCGGCTCAGCATCCCTCGCCTCGACCACCGCAGCTGCGGTCGGTAATGCGGCGACGATCTCATCGGCGACGGCGCGCAGTCTGTCGATAGAAGTCTTCACGCCCGTGGTGATGATTCTGAACTGGCGGTTGTCCGCATTGAAAACGAAACCGAACGGTCGCGGTTTTTCAGCGTTCCAGGTCGGGTCCAGTATCGCAACGGCTGCGCTGCCGGGGCCGTCCTGGGGCTGTAGTACCGGCGGGTTGTCCATATTGTAGGTAATCGCAGACGCGCTACCCGCGTCCGCGAGTGGTACTGCCCGGACGCTAAGTGCAAAACCGATATTGACGTTCCACTTGCATTCATTCGCAGTCACAGCGCGGCGCACCATCGGCTTGTCTGTCATCACAACGTCAACCGCCGCAGCGGCGCTCGCGTCTGAAAGCCACGGGCACACCGGAACGGACCGCGGCTGGGCAGTCAATGGCGCATATGCCATCGCGAGGTTGATCGGTTCCACAGGAAGTTCAGCCGTCTGCGCATTACTGTCCATAACAGCATTTTGTGTCGACGGTGTGTTACCGGCGTCAGTTGAGCTGTCGTCACCACAAGCTGTCAGCGCGAGCGCAAGCAAAATGCCAGCCGCCGTGCAGGGGTAACGCAATGTGTTTATTCCTGACATGCAAGTATTTCCTCTTCAGTTATGCTTCGCCTGATTTTAAAGGGGCCCGGCGACAATCGTATGTGGGACAGATCACAGATTATGCAAATATTAGAACAATCTGAAAATGAATTGGGAAAATTAATTGGTAGCCACTCTCCTCCATTGCTATGGATAAATCAACAGTGTTGATCGACCAGCAAAACTGGTCAAAAAATAATCGCTACGTCCTCTTTAATTCCCCTGTAAACCCCATGAACATGCTCTGTTAAACTAGCGCCATGAAATGGTCCATTCTCAAACAACGCTCGCTATACCAGGGGTTTTTCAAACTCACCGAATATGAACTGCAGCATGAACTGTTTGCCGGTGGCGACAGCCCGGTGCTGCGGCGTGAATTGCTCGACCGGCACCATGCCGCCGGCATCCTGCCTTACGATCCGGTGCGCGATGAAGTTGTGCTGGTC
>JBATHJ010000551.1:0-3778 GCA_049666625.1 Gammaproteobacteria bacterium
CATGTTTTTGGCAGCAGTGTAATCATGCTGTTCGATTGCAATGCTTGAGCCGATAATGGTGATGTGATTTTGCAGTGCTGTCAGTTGTTCAGCATCAACAATCGAGCGGGTTTGCGCCAGCCAGTAAGTAGCGCGGGTCAATTCATGCTGTGTTATCGCAGTTTTAGCCAGGTTGATGTACGCAGATGCAGTGCCGTCAGGATTGTCGATGCTGCGGTAGATATACATTGCCTGCTCGAACAGAACAGTGGCCTTCGAATAGTTTGCCTGGTTGTACTGGTCGACGCCATTGCTGATAAGGCTATTGGCTTCGCCGAGCAGTTCCGGTGGTTTATCCGTGGGCTGACTGGTGCAGGCTGATATCAGCAGGAGAATGGCACACGAAATAAGGCGGCTTGTGCAGCTAATCATTGGCCGGCGCCTGCGGTGTCAGGCGTTCGGTTTTTTTGTCATCACCGATCGCAGATGAAAGTGGCCAGATACGCTGTGTCGCCTTGATGGTTTTGTCAGCTTCTTTGATAAGCGGTTCAACTTTTTTCATTAGCCCGGGGACAGATTCAAGTTCCTTGTTGATTACGCTGAGCAGTCTGTCGAACTGGGAAGTGGCCAGATTCAGATTAGTGGCGATGGCCTGCATGTTTTTGGCCAGTGCTTCGTCATAAATTACCTGGTTGGCAATGCCGTCGCCGGATTTTACCTGCGCCGTAATTGCGCGCACGTCAGTGGAAATAGCATTGAGATTATTAATCGAATCTGTCACCACGGCAGGGTCGATCGCCGTTAGCAGCTGGTTGGCATGTTCGATGGTGCTGACCAGGTTGTCGAGCGCAGGCGCCAGTTTTGCCATCAGCTGTTTAATATCGAACGACGACTCTATCTTAATTTTACTGCCGTCGGCCAGCAGTGGAAGCTCAGGGTTGCCCACGCTAAATTCAATCACTGACTTATTGATAACGCCAAGATTGAGTGCTTCGATATGTGCGACAGTATCGGTGCGAATGAGCGAGTGGTAACGTTCTAGCATGCGTAGCGTGACGATGATTTTATTGTGTTCGTTGATGCTGACGTCTTCTACGTTGCCCGCGGTCAATCCTGACACAATAATTTCAGTGTTGGTGTTGACTGCCTGGTCGGTGTCGAGCTCGCCGTAGAGAGTGAAATAGTCTTCAAAGGAAATTTTTGATGTGCCCGCTGTGAACAGCAGCCAGACCAGGATACCAATAGCAATCAGCAGGAACGCGCCGACGATCCGTTCCTGCGCGCTGTAACTCAGGCGATGGATGTAGTGAGTACGTGGCGTATTGCGGCGATCCATTAATGCAGCCCCGGCTTTTCGATGTACTGGCGAATGCTTTCGACCTGGCTGCCGAGAAATTCACTGGCGCCCTTGAAACAATATACCTGTTCGCGCGTGACAAATAAAATCTGGTGCGCATATTTGAGACTGAATTCAAGGTCATGCGACATGATGACCAGCGCAGTTGCATGTTCGTCGACGCGCTTGAGTAAAAACTGTTTGAGTTTGCCAGTACCGGCGGCATCGGTGTGTGCGAACGGGTTATCCAGCATCAGGACCTGGGGTTCGAGCATCAGTGCACGCGCCAGCGCCAGCCGGTAACGTTGATCACGACGCATGAAGGCCGGCAGGGCGTCAGCCTGAAATTGCACGTGCAACTGGGTCATCAGCTCGATGGCCCGCTCGCGCAGGTCATCGCTATCACCGAGCTGGTGATACCTGGCGGGCAGCATTACATTGGCGAGCCCGTTGGACGCGGATAACAGGGCTGTTTCCGAACTGACAAATGCCAGCTTGCGTCTCAATTGCGCCCACTGTGCACGATTGTCACAGTCAGTGCTTATTTCACCGCTGGTCACTTTTCCACTGGCCGGCCTGATGAGACCGGCAAAAGTTCGCAGCCATTCAGACTTGCCGTTATAGTCCGGGCCGATGATGCTGACGATTTCACCGCGAGCGATACTGAGTGAAATCGGGCTGCCGCTATAGTCGGTGCGAGGTATCTGCGAAATGCAGTGCTGTATGTCGAGTGCGGTTTCCATGTCAGGTCAGCAGGGCAATGCCCATCAGGCCGTCAACAATAAAAATGATGACCAGTGAATTTACGATAGCGCGCTGGGTTTGCTGCGGCACTTCGGTCGCCGAGCTATGTACCGACAGGCCGTGATAACACGCCGTGGTGGCGATGATATAGCCGAACAGCAGGTTCTTGACGACGAACGCGCCGACGATTTGAAAATCAAATGCGCTCTCCAGCGTGGTCAGGAAATCAAAATGCGCTGAAGACAGAAACACTCCGCTGAGAATGATGCCAAATACCAGGGTGATGAAGGTGAAATACACGGTGATCGCGAGTTGCGAGATGGCAGCGCCAATCAGGCGCGGGGCGACCAGGTAATCATTGATGTTTATGCCGAGGTTTTCCAGGCCTTCGATTTCGCCGTGCAGTTTCATATTGCCGATATCGACCACAATGGCCGAGCCGGTGCGGCTGATGAGAATAAAGGCGGCCAGTAGAGGGCCGATTTCGAGGCCGATGACGGCAGCGAGAATATCGACCAGGTCACTCGCGCCGCCTACCGAGTCGAGAATTCCAATCAGTCTAAAAGTAAACAGAAACCCGGTGAGCAGTCCGAGGAAAGTGATCGTGGGCAAGGCATCGACGCCGGTAAAAATAATTTGTGAAACTATGGTGCTGTAACTGCGCGTATCGAAGAGGCGTGCATTAAGCACCCAGTCGCGTACGGCCAGCATACCAAAGCTAGTCAGATCAACAACATATAGAAATCGGTTGATGAGCTGGCGGCCGGGCCATCCGGTAACAGTGGAGATAAACTGGTCAGGTGACATTTTTGTATACAACCGGCCTTTGCTTTCACTGCAAATGAATATATCATGTAACGCATCCTCAGGCGGATACGGAAAATGTTCGAACGTGTCTGAGCTATAATAATAAATATCGAACAGACATTGCCCACATGAAGAGACGACGCATTATTGTCGCATTGCTGATGCTCACCACGAGCTTCAGTAGCTTTGCCTCCGTAAAATATTACCGCTCCACTACCGATATCCCGTTCGTTGAAATGATGATCAACATGATGGTCGCCATGGGCATGCTCGATCGCGTGCCGGTCGGTGGCTATGGTGGTTATCCGGCATCCTTCGGCAGTCCTTATTCCAGCTGGGGTAACTACAGCAGCTCACCCTGGGGCACAAGTCCATGGGGTGGTCAGGGGGCTTCACCGTGGATCTCATCTGGCCCCGGAATTACACCCTGGGGTGGTTCGCCATACGCCGGGTCACCGTGGGGTGGTTCGCCATACGCCGGGGCACCGTGGGCGGGGTCTCCATACAACGCTGGCCAGTGGGGTGGAGCACCTTATGGTGGTGCACCCTACCGTGGTTCTCGATATGGTGGTTATCCTGGGGGCGGTTCTCCTTACCGCGGTAATAGATATGGTGGATCTCCCTGGGGGGGTGCGCCATACGGCGGTTCACCCTGGGGTGGTTCACCCTACGGTGGTTCACCCTGGGGCGGTTCACCCTACGGTGGTTCACCCTACGGTGGTTCACCCTGGGGTGGTTCACCCTACGGTGGTTCTTCCTGGGGTGGCTCGCCCTACGCCGCTGCTCCGTGGGGCGCATCACCCTTAGCGACTTGTCCCTGGCGGCCCGGCTATGCCAGTCATACTTTAAGCCCTTATCCGTACGCGAATCGCTGGGGTCGACGTCTGCCGGCAGGTGCGAATGGCTATTCCC
>JBATHJ010000552.1:0-1693 GCA_049666625.1 Gammaproteobacteria bacterium
ACACCACCCCGCTGGAATGGGACATTGGCCCCGCACCGCAAACGGGTGATGAAGCCGGCATCCAGCGACTGGAAGAAATCTATCGTGATACGGCGGTGCAAATTCGCGACCTGATGGAAGCCCTGCGCGGTGTCGGAGCCCCCTGAGATGCAGCGCCCATTAGCGACAAAGCCAGTCGACCTGACGGCATTTGATCGCCGCAATGCCGACTGGTATATCGACAAGCTGGTCCAGGTGCTGGTGTTCATCGGCGGCATCTCGGCAATCATTTTTGTGGTCGGTATATTCGTCTTCATTACCAAGGAAGGCTTCGGCTTTATTCTTGATCGCTTCGATTTTATGGAGTTTTTCACCTCTCCCTACTGGTACCCCGCCGACGAAGACGCACCCGAATACGGCATCCTGGCATTAATTGCCGGTACCGCCAGTGTCACCGGGCTGGCGATGCTGGTCGCGATTCCGTTTTCACTGGGCGCGGCGATCTATGTCGCCGAATTTGCCAGCGGCAAAACCCGCGAGGCGCTCAAGGTGCTGGTAGAACTGCTTGCCGCTATCCCTTCAGTGGTGTGGGGTTTCATCGGCCTGAGTATCATGAACCCGCTGATCATCGACATGTTTGATGTCCCGGTGGGGCTCAACATACTCAACGCCGGTATTATCCTCGGGCTGATGGCAGCACCCATCATGACCTCCATCGCCGAGGATGCCCTCAAGGCGGTCCCCGATCGCTACCGCGAAGCGGCTGAAGCCATGGGCGCCACGCGCTGGCAGGTGATTTACAAAACCGTGCTCCCGGCGGCAAAAAACGGCCTGCTGGGTGCGGTACTGCTCGGCGTCGGCCGCGGTTTCGGCGAAACCATGGCCGTGCTCATGGCCACCGGGCATTCGATCAATATGCCGGGCAGTATTTTCGATTCGGTACGTGCGCTCACTGCCACGATTGCCGCGGAACTGGGCGAAACTGCGGTCGGCTCGGACCACTACCAGGTGCTGTTCACTATCGGTATTTTCCTGTTCCTGATCACTTTCATCATTAACCTCAGCGCCGATCTGATCGTGCGCGGCGTACGCAAGGGCTAGGTATTCATTATGTTCGAAATATCCGAACTCAATATACGCAACCAGCGCATTCAGCGACTGTACAACACCCTGTTCCTGCTGATGACCATGTTGCTGATAGCGCCGGTACTGCTCATCCTCGGCACCCTGATAATCAAAGGCGGCTCGGTTATCTCGATCGATTTCCTGTTTACCGCGCCCACCGATGGCATGACCGCCGGCGGTATTTTCCCCGCCCTGTTCGGCACTATCTGGCTGGTGGCCGTCGCCCTGATAATCTCGGTTCCGCTGGGAATCGCCGCCGCCATCTACCTGAGTGAGTACGCCGGCGAAAACTGGTTTACCCGCATTATCAACCTGGCCATTATCAACCTTGCCGGGGTGCCCTCGATTGTGCATGCCCTGTTTGGTGTCGGCGCCTTCGTGCTGTTTTTCGAGTTTGGCACCAGCATTCTCGCCGCCAGCCTGACGCTGGCGATCATGACCCTGCCGGTGGTGATTGTAGCCACCCGTGAATCCCTCCAGGCGGTACCCCACGCTTTTCGTGAAGCCTGCTGGAACATGGGCGCCACGCGCTGGCAGACGATCCGTCGTGTGGTTTTACCAAATGCCATCAGTGGCATTCTTACCGGGG
>JBATHJ010000553.1:0-2424 GCA_049666625.1 Gammaproteobacteria bacterium
CATTGCTGAGCTGGGCGATACAATCTTCGGTGGTGATAATCTGGCGAGCTTCGGCAACACCGGCCATGCGAGCGGCGACATTAACCGCGTCACCGAATAAATCGCCCGCGCGCGGAATCGCCGGGCCAAATTGCACGCCGACACGAATAGATAATGTATTGGAATCGTCACCACTGATGGTGCTTTGCATATCGATGGCGGCATCGATGGCATCATTGGCGCTATTGAAACTTGCCATGATTTCATCGCCGATGGTTTTAATCAGGGTGCCGTGATGTTTGGCAGTGAGTGATGTAAGCGTGTCTATGCCATGGCGAATCTGGCGATCAGCTTCCAGGTTGCCAAGAGAATCGTACAACTTCGTGCTGCCGGCAATATCGGCAAACATGATCGCGTAGTTCTGTTCCATGGCCACAGGTACTCAGCGTTTGGGGATATACAGGTCTGTAATAGTACCTTCCGCGACCTCGGCTGCAAAGTTAAATGTTTCCGACAGCGTCGGGTGCGGGTGCACGGTAAGCGCAATGTCTTCCATGTCGGCACCCATTTCCAGCGCGAGCACCGCTTCGGCAATTAACTCGCCTGCACTGGGGCCAACTATGCCGGCGCCGATAATGGTTTTGCTGTCTTTGGCAAACAATATCTTGGTCAGGCCTTCGTTGCGGCCGATACTCAGTGAGCGTCCGCTGGCCGCCCACGGGAAAGCGCCTTTCACGTATTCTACATTTTCGGCCTTGCACTGTTCCTCGGTCATGCCCATCCACGCTATTTCGGGATCGGTGTAGGCCACCGAAGGAATGGTTTTGGCGTCGAAGAATGATTTTTTGCCGGCGATAACTTCGGCCGCGGTTTTGCCTTCGTGCGTTGCCTTGTGTGCCAGCATCGGCTGGCCGACGATGTCACCGATGGCATAAATATTCGGCACGCTGGTTTTTTGTTGCTTGTCTACCGGGATAAATCCGCGTTCATCAACGGTCACACCGGCGGCTTCGGCATTGATGCTGCGACCGTTCGGGCTGCGGCCGACGGCAAGTAGTACGCGATCGAAAGTATCGGTTTCAGGCGCGCTCTTGCCATCGAATGAAACTTTAAGTCCGGCTTTCTGCGCTTCAATTTTGGTGACTTTTGCATTCAGCCAGATATTTTCATAACGTTTTTTAACGCGTTTTTCCAGCGGCCGCACCAGGTCGCGGTCACAACCGGGAATCAGGTCGGGTGAGAGTTCGACGATGGACACTTTTGAACCCAGCGCATCGTATACCGTGGCCATTTCAAGACCGATGATGCCGCCGCCGATAACCAGCAGGCGTTTGGGTACATCGGCGAGTTCGAGCGCGCCGGTGGAATCCATCAAGCGAGGGTCATCGTACGGCAGCCCGGGGATTTTTGTCACCGAAGAACCCGCTGCAATGATCGCGTCGTCGAATGAAATATTGGTGACGCCATCCTTGCCGGTGACTTCGATATTTTTCGGTGAAGTAAATTTGCCTACGCCGGTAATGATCTGGACCTTGCGCTGTTTGGCAAGCTGCGCCAGTCCGCCGGTGAGCTGGCCGATCACCTGGTTCTTGAAACCGGCGAGCTTGTCGAGTTCGATTTTGGGTTTGCCAAAGGTAACACCGTGTGCCGACATGTCGGCGGCCTCGGTAATAATTTGCGCAGTGTGCAACAGGGCTTTCGAAGGTATGCAGCCCACATTGAGGCAGACACCACCGATGACGTCGTAACGTTCAATCAATATCACTTGCTTGCCGAGATCAGCCGCGCGGAACGCGGCGGTGTAGCCGCCGGGGCCGGAACCAAGGACGACGACTTCGGCATGGATATCGCCTTCGCTGGTGCTGGCGGGTTTTGCCGCCGCTGGTTTTTCACTGGTAGCTTTGGCTGGCGCAGGTGGCTCAGCGTCGTCTTTGTTGTCGCTGGTGGTTTCGGTTTTTGAATCGGTGATTCCCATGGTGAGGATCACATCACCTTCGGACACCTTGTCGTTCACTTTCACCAGCACTTCCTTGACCACGCCGGCCGAAGGCGAGGGGATTTCAATCGTCGCCTTGTCAGATTCGAGCGTAATCAGTGCGTCTTCGGCATTGATGCTGTCGCCCGCCTTGACCAGCACTTCGATGATGTCGACATTGGAGAAATCACCAATATCGGGTACTTCAACTTTAACGATTTTGCTCATATTGAAAGCTCTTTGGCCGCGAGGGGCGGGGATGTGTTTGCATCAAATTTCATACATGAAAAAACTTATGTCCGCGAAGAACGCAAAGTACGCAAAAAAACCATTCGCGTTATTTGCGTTCTTCGCGGATATTTTTTTGCAATTCGTCTACAGCAGCAAACGTCTGGTATCCGACAGTACCTTGCTCAGGAACGTTGTAAAACGTGCGGCATCTGCGCCGTCGATCACGCGGTGGTCATAGG
>JBATHJ010000554.1:0-5724 GCA_049666625.1 Gammaproteobacteria bacterium
CAAAAAAGGAGCCTCGCGGCTCCTTTTTTGTTGCCTGCCCGGTGTGAGATCAGGCAACTGCTTCGTCTTCAACTGCTTTCATGCTGAGGCGAATACGGCCCTGGCGGTCAATTTCCAGTACTTTGACTTTTACGGTGTCGCCTTCAGAAAGTTTGTCGCTGACATTCTCGACGCGCTCTTCGCAAATCTGTGAAATGTGTACCAGGCCATCCTTACCCGGCAGGATTTCCACGAAGGCACCAAAATCCATGATTTTCTTCACGGTGCCATTGTAGATCACGCCGACTTCGGCTTCCGAGGTAATTTGCTCGATGCGGGTCCGGGCTTCTTCTGCAGCCGCCAGATCGCTGGAGGCAATTTTCACATTCCCGTCATCGTCGATATCGATAGTGGCACCGGTTTCTTCGGTCAGCGCACGAATCACTGCGCCGCCTTTACCAATCACATCACGGATCTTGTCTGGATCAATCTTCAATGTCAGGTAACGCGGTGCGTATTGTGACATTTCAGTATTCGGTGCAGATATCACTTTGGCCATTTCACCGAGGATATACATACGACCGTTCCTGGCCTGTTCCAGCGCAGCGTGCATGATCTCGCGGGTAATACCGGTGATCTTGATGTCCATCTGCAGGGCACAAATACCTTCGGCAGAACCCGCGACTTTGAAATCCATGTCGCCGAGGTGATCTTCATCACCGAGAATATCGGTGAGTACGGCAAACTTGTCGCCTTCTTTAATCAGGCCCATGGCAATACCGGCTACCGGCGACTTGATCGGCACGCCCGCATCCATCAGCGACAGGCTGGTACCGCACACAGAAGCCATTGAGCTCGAACCATTGGACTCGGTGATTTCTGAGACCACGCGAATGGTGTAGGGGAATTCTTCTTCCGACGGCATCACACCCAGTACGCCGCGCTTGGCCAGGCGTCCATGACCGATTTCACGGCGTTTTGGACTGCCGACCATGCCGGTTTCACCGACACAGTAAGGCGGGAAGTTGTAATGCAGCATGAAGGGCTCGCGGTATGAGCCACCCAGGGCATCGATAATCTGTGCATCACGTGCAGTGCCCAGCGTGGTGACGACCAGTGCCTGGGTTTCACCACGGGTAAACAGTGCCGAACCGTGGGTACGTGGCAGCACACCGGTACGCACGGTGATCTGGCGCACATCACTGGTGGTACGACCGTCGATACGTTTTTCACCGGCAATAATGCGGCCGCGTACGATGGTTTTTTCCAGCTTGTAGAACGCACCGGTAACGGCAGCTTCATCCCAGCCATCGTCTGAAACCAGCTCTGCAACGGCAGCGTTTTTAATCGCTTTTACCGTGTCCTGGCGCTGCATTTTGTCAGCCACCTGGTAGGCTTCGGTGAGTTGTGCACTGTAGGCAGCGGCCATTTTGTCAGCCAGCGATTCATCGGCGGCGGGCGCTTCCCAGGTCCAGCCTTCATTGCCGACTTCGGCAGCCAGCTCGCTGATTGCCTTGATCGGGATCTGCATCTGTTCGTGACCGAACATGACCGCACCCAGCATGACATCTTCTGAGAGCATTTTGGCTTCTGATTCCACCATCAGCACGGCATCAGCGGTACCCGCAACCACGAGGTCAAGATCAGAGGTTTTCATGGCTTCTTTGGAAGGATTCAGCAGGTAAGCGCCGTCCTTGTAACCGACGCGGGCCGCGCCCAGCGGGCCGGCAAACGGTACACCGGCAATGGCGAGTGCAGCAGATGCACCGATAATTGCGGGGATTTCAGGGTCCACTTCGTTACAGACTGAAACCACGGTGGCAACAATCTGGGTTTCGTTTTTAAAGCCTTTTGGAAACAGCGGACGAATCGGGCGGTCGATCAGGCGTGAAATCAGGGTTTCATTTTCACTCGGACGACCTTCGCGACGGAAGAACCCGCCCGGAATCTTGCCAGCGGCGTAGGTACGCTCCTGGTAGTTCACGGTCATCGGGAAGAAATCCTTGCCGGGGTCCGCGTCTTTCATCACGACTGCAGTTACAAAGACGACGGTGTCCGCCATGCTGATCATCACGGCGCCCGAGGCCTGGCGTGCGATTTCACCGCACTCCATGGTTACTTCATGATCGCCGTACTGGAATGTTTTCTTGATTGCTGTTGGTTTCACTATTGTGTTTCCCGATTCTTATAATCGTTGTTCGCGTGTGGCTGATTATCTGCGGCTGAATATCTGCGGCGGATTACCTGCGCAGGCCGAGGCTGGAAATCAGTTCCAGGTAGCGGTCAGCATTTTTATTCTTGAGGTAATCCAGCAGTTTGCGGCGCTGGTTAACCATGCGTAACAGCCCGCGGCGTGAATGGTGATCACCCTTGTGGGTCTGAAAGTGTCCAGTGAGTTCTGTGATGCGGGTAGTCAGCAGCGCAACCTGGACTTCCGGCGAGCCGGTATCTCCCTGAGTACGCTGGTATTTTTCAACTACGCCGGCTTTTGATTCTGTCGATAAGGCCATGCTTGCTCCAAAATTCTGTAATTGCAGTCGGTAAAAAGGTGGGGGATTTTATCACTTATTCCAGACAGGCAAAAGCACTGTTCTGGCAAAGATTTTTTGCGGGCGCCCGGCCTGAGACATGCTCAGGAAGCCGCCTGGATCATGCGTTTCGGCGCGACCCGGCCATCGTCCTGGATTTCGCCAACACCCATGAATTTCTGATGATGATATATACGCACCAGCCCGCAGGTCGGCGCGTGTGGCACCAGGATGGGCTGGCCCTGGCGCATGTAAAACGCCGAGTCATTATCCAGCTTGACGTCAGGCCAGTTGGCGATGCCACTCTCGATCGGCAACAGGCAGGCATCGAGTGCATCGCGGCCCTGCTCGGCCAGTGCCTGCAATTGCTCGAGGCTGATCATGTCACCCGTGTACGGGCCCACGGCGAGGCGTCGCAGCGCAATCACGTGCGCGCCACAATCGAGCCGGTTGCCGATGTCCTCGGCCAGGGTACGCACGTAGGTGCCCTTGCTGCAGGCAACTTCCATATCGATGACGCCGTCTTCGTAGCCGTGCAGAATCAGTTCGTGAATGGTGATTTTTCGCGGCTTACGCTCAACCTCGATACCTTCGCGCGCCAGCTTGTAGAGGCGCTGGCCTTCGTGTTTCAGTGCCGAATACATCGGTGGTATCTGTTCGATTTCGCCGAGAAAGTCCGGCAACAGGGCTTCGATATCGGCACGGGCGACATGGCTGCAATCGCGTTCATCGATGACTTTACCGTCGGCATCGCCGGTATCCATGGTCACGCCCAGGCGGCAGCGCATGCGATAGCGTTTGTCTGCATCGAGCAGAAACGCCGAGATTTTTGTCGCCTCGCCAAAGCAGATCGGCAACATGCCGGTCGCGAGTGGATCGAGACTGCCGGTATGCCCGGCCTTGCTGGCGCCGAACAATCGTTTCACCGACTGCAGGGCATGGTTGGAGCTGACACCGGCGTGCTTGTCGAACAACAACACACCATTGACCGAACGGCCCTTGAATTTACGTCTTGCCATGATCTGGATTTTGTCCCGGCTACTGGTCGTTGTTGTCACTGTTTGTGTTCTGCTCAGACACATCATCGTTCTGCTGATGTTCCTTGTCTGCACTCACCGCGCGCTTGATCAATGCATCCATGGCTTCACCGCGCGTCATGCTGTCATCCAGCACAAATTTGAGTGTCGGCACAATCCGTGCTTTTATTCGGCGCGCCAGCTGGCTGCGTAGAAATCCGCCGGCACGATTGAGCGTATCGACGGTTTCCTGCGAGTCCTGTTCATTTAACACCGAGCAAAAAATCAGCGCATGACTCATGTCACGACTGACTCTTACTTCGGTGAAAGAACACAGGCCCATGCGCGGGTCTTTTAGTTCACCACGCACGATCTCGGAAATATCACGACGTATTTGCTCAGCCATACGCTGGCTGCGGGAAAATTCTCTGGGCATTGCGTCAGGCGTCTACAATGCTGTTAGAGCTTGCTTTCGAGCTGTACACGCTCGAATACTTCAATCTGGTCGCCCGGCTTAACATCGGTGTAGTTTTTCACGGCGATACCGCATTCGGTACCACTTTTGACTTCTTCAACATCGTCCTTGAAGCGGCGCAAAGATTCGAGTTCGCCTTCAAAGATCACCACGTTGTCACGCAATACACGGATTGGCTGCCGACGCTTGACCACGCCTTCGGTAACGAGCGAACCCGCCACCTGGCCAAACTTGGGAGATCCGAAAACTTCCTGCACCGTGGCCAGCCCGATAATGTCTTCGCGGAAAGTCGGCGCCAGCATGCCCACCAGCGCCAGTCTTACGGTTTCTATCAGTTCGTAAATAATGCTGTAGTACTTGATCTCGACACCACGTTCAGCGGCAGCACGTCTTGCTGCAGCGTCAGCGCGCACATTGAAACCGATGACGATGGCATTCGATGCGGCCGCGAGACTGATATCGGTTTCGTTGATGCCACCCACGCCGGAACCGACGATCGCGACATCGACTTCAGCATTATCGACTGCCAGCTTGGTCAGTGCATCGCGAATAGCTTCCAGCGTGCCCTGCACGTCTGCCTTGAGCAATATGTTGAGCTTGTTAACTGCGCCTGCCTGCATCTGGTCAAACAAAGATTCAAGTTTTGCCTGCTGCTGAGTGGCAAGACGCATATCACGGGTTTTGTGTTTACGCCTGGAAGCGACATCACGCGCGGTACGCTCATCAGCCACCACCAGCATTTCATCGCCGGCACTCGGCGGGCTGGACAGACCAATCACTGCCACCGGAATAGACGGCCCGGCACTTTCAATGCTGTGACCATGCTCATCAAACATCGCGCGCACGCGGCCAAACTCTTCGCCGGCGAGCATGATGTCGCCCTTATTCAGCGTGCCTTCCTGCACCAGCACAGTGGTGGTGACACCGCGGCCCTTGTCGAGCATGGCTTCGAGCACAACACCTTTGGCCATGCCATCAACCGATGCTTTTAATTCCATCACTTCGGCCTGGATGCTAATCGCATCCAGCAGGGCGTCAATGCCTTCGCCGGTCAACGCGGATACGTTGACGAAAATACTGTCACCGCCCCATTCCTCGGGAATAATATTGTGCGCACCGAGTTCGGTTTTAACCCGTTCGGGGTTGGCGTCTTCCTTGTCGATCTTGTTCACCGCGATAATAATCGGTACGCCAGCGGCTTTCGCGTGTTGAATGGCTTCGACAGTCTGCGGCATAACACCATCGTCGGCGGCGACTACAAGAATAACAATATCAGTCACATTTGCACCGCGCGCACGCATGCCGGTAAATGCAGCATGGCCGGGGGTGTCAATAAAACTGATCACACCCTTGTCGGTTTCAACATGATAGGCACCAATGTGCTGGGTGATACCACCGGCTTCGCCGGAAGCGATTTTCGAGGTGCGAATATAATCCAGCAGCGATGTTTTACCGTGGTCAACATGGCCCATGATGGTCACCACCGGCGGCCTCGGTAATAACTCGCTACCGTCTTCTTCACGTGTCAGCAATGCTTTTTCAGCATCATCTTCACTCACCAGTTTTGGCATATGGCCAAGTTCTTCGACCAGTAGTGTTGCCGTGTCCTGGTCAATCACCTGGTTGATCGTCGCCATCACACCCATTTTCATCAGTTCCTTGATGAGCTCACCGGCTTTCATCGACATGCGTTTTGCCAGCGCGTCTACGGTGATGGTTTCAGGGA
>JBATHJ010000555.1:0-1829 GCA_049666625.1 Gammaproteobacteria bacterium
GATACTCACATTTATACCGGTGATTAATATCGCTGCGCCGTTTGCATGGTTTATATTTGCTGCCTGGACATTCTCGCTGGAATACACCGACTACCCGCTGGCAAACCGCGGCAAGCTGTTCCCCGAAGTGCGCGAATACAACCGCAAAAACAGGCTGCGGGCACTGGGCTTCGGCAGCGCGGTATTCGCCCTCACCAGTATACCGTTGCTGAATTTTTTTGCCATGCCGGTAGCAGTGTGTGGTGCAACACGGCTGACAGTTAAAGCTGGAGGCACGAATAATGCCTGAGAAAACAGAACAGCGTATCACCGAACTGGAAATTCGCCTCACCCACCAGGATGAGACCATCGAAACCCTGAGCAATACCATCATTCGCCAGCACGATGAAATTGATGTATTGAAACTGAAAATAGAAGTGATTGAAAAACGCCTGAAATCCGCCAGCGAATCCCAGGTCGCCGACCAGAAAGACGAGACCCCGCCACCGCATTATTGATTGTTGCCACTGCTCGTCGGTAAAAACCTTTAGCCACAGAGGTCACAGAGAACACAGAGGGTTTTAATTCTAAACAAAATATATCCACAGATGAACGCAGATTGACACGGATAAAAACGTATCTAGTTAATGTGGTTTTAACATCTGCGTTTATCTGCATTCATCTGCGGACTAATTTTTTTACCAATTTTTTCTCTGCGTTCTCTGTGACCTCTGTGGCAAAAGGTTTTTTATACAGACTTTACCCTGAACACACCCGCGTCCAGCGAGACCACCCTGACACGTTCCCGCGCCGATAAATTATCATGCGGTGATGAGGGATCGACTTCCACTTTCCAGTTGATGCCCGAGTATCGATACGTGCCGGGATGGGTCTGTGATATATCTTCCTGCAGCACGAACTCGTAGCCAACCAGGTCGCTACTTTGTTGCTGTACCGGTGCGCGGCTGTCCTGTAATTTTCTCAGCGGTTTCCATAACAACAGGCTGACGATGCCCGTGCTGATACCAAAACTGGCAATACCGACGGTCCAGGTTTCTGCTAACACACCGAACATCATCAGCAAGCCGGTGACCAGCGCGCCGATACCGGCAAACAAAAAAATAATCGTGGTAAAGCCGAACAGCAGCACTTCAGCTGCGAGCATGGCAAAACCCGCTGCAATCCAGAATCCGGACTGGTTCGCCTGAATATATTCGATCATTGCGGGCCTCGATCATTCTGTTTTTTGTTGAGTGAATTAATAATGGTCATGGCTTCGGCAACAATGTTTGAGGCGCTGGTTTTGTCATCGCTGAGCAAGACCACTGAAGACTCGCGTGCAATCGCTTCTTTTGCCTTGATGGCATCACCCGCCAGTTCCAGCTGGATGGCTTTCTGGCCTTTTTCTTCTATTGCGATATTGCCGATCACTTCCAGCGCTTTGGCCTTTGCATCGGCTACCGCGATAATCGCCTGTGCCTCGCCTTCGGCACGCAGGATCTGCTGCGCCTTGTCGGCTTCAGCAGCCAGCACCTTGGCCTGCTTGTCACCTTCAGCAATATTAATCGCTGACTGGCGCTCACCTTCGGACTCCAGGATCGAGGCGCGTTTTTCGCGTTCGGCTTTCATCTGGCGCTCCATGGCTTCCAGTACCGTGCGTGGCGGTTCGATATCTTTGATCTCGTAGCGCAGCACCTGCACACCCCATGGACCCGCCGCTTCATTAATCGAGGCCACAATATTGATGTTGAGCACTTCACGTTCTTCGAAGGTTTTATCAAGTTCAATTTTACCGATTTCACTACGCATCGTGGTTTGTGCCAGCTGGGTGACCGCGTAGACATAATCAT
>JBATHJ010000556.1:0-5461 GCA_049666625.1 Gammaproteobacteria bacterium
ATGGCGGGCAACGCGAACGGCTTGAAATAAAATTATTCGGCGGCAGCCGCGTATTGAAAACATTGCATGATGTAGGCACCAGGAATATTGAATTTGTACGCACATTTCTCGAAATGGAAATGTTAGCTGTGGAAAACGAAGATCTTGGCGGGCTTCACCCGCGCAAAGTCCTTTACTTTCCGGCGACAGGAAGAGTGCTTATGCGACATCTCCCTATTTCACAAGACGATGAAGTGGGCCAGCGTGAGCTGCAGTACAAACGTTCACTCGACGCCACGCCGATCACCGGCGCTATCGATCTTTTCTGATATCGAATGTCATGATTTTCATTCTCGCTCCAGTTTCACAATTATGCCATCAGCACACAGCGTGGTACCTGACATGAATACACCCGTTCGCGTACTGATCATTGATGACTCTGCGTTAGCACGAAATATGCTGTGCAAGATCCTTGGCAATGACCCCGATATAGAAGTGGTCGGCACAGCAACTGACCCCTATTCTGCGCGCGGAAAAATCAAGCAGCTAAAACCTGATGTTCTAACGCTCGATGTGCAGATGCCAAAAATGGATGGCATCACTTTCCTGGAAAACCTGATGCGCTTACATCCCATGCCTGTGGTCATGATTTCCTGCATGACTACAAACGGTGCTGATGTAACCCTGCAAGCACTCGAGATCGGCGCGGTAGACTTCATCTCAAAACCAAAATTCGAAGATGAACGCGACATAGACAGTTATGCCAATGAAGTTATCAGCAAGGTAAAAGTCGCAGCAAGTTCAAATGTACGCTCTCTCAACAGGCAAATAAGCAATAAAAACAATTACCAGATCAGCCCTTATAACAGCCCAGATAAAACCAGCCATCAAGCCGACGTTAGCGCTGCCAAAACAACTGATTCGATAATTGCCATCGGCGCATCAACCGGCGGCACAGAAGCTATTCGGGAAATCCTGACAACCCTGAAGCATACCTCAAGCGCCATCATGATCACGCAACATATACCCGCCTTGTTCAGTGCACCGTTTGCTGCACGACTCAATGCGGCCAGCGCCATGACGGTTTGCCAGGCCCAGGATGGCCAGTTGATATTACAGGGCCATGCCTATGTCGCCCCGGGTGACCGGCATTTGAGGATTATTCGAGATGGCGCACATTTTCGATGCAAGCTGGACGATAGCGCAGCGGTGAACCTGCACCGGCCATCGGTGGATGTATTGTTTCAGTCTGTCGCAGACGTTATCGGCACACGCGCTATCGGTGTTTTGCTGACGGGGATGGGACGTGATGGCGCAAGTGGCCTCAAATTATTAAAGAATTCTGGTGCCGTGACGATTGCACAGGATAAGGACACCAGTCTTATCTGGGGCATGCCGGGCGCGGCAGTGAAGCTTGGCGCAGCCGAATACATATTGCCACTGGGGGGGATTTCCGCCGCCCTGACAACACATAGCCAGGGCATGGAAGATAACAGGGACCACGCAAGATCTTCGGTAACGACTGTTGAACAACATTATTAATATTAGAGAGGACAGACACAATGAACATTATGGTTATTGATGACAGCATGGCTATGCGCCTGATTGTAATGAAAACGCTCCGCGAAGCCGGATTCGACGGCCATAAAATTATTCAGGCTGAAGACGGTGCCAAAGCCTACGAGCTGATTAAGGCAGCCACACCCGACCTGGTCCTATGTGACTGGAACATGCCCAACATGACGGGCCCTGAACTTTTACAGGCAATGAATGATGACGGCATCACCCCGACGTTTGGCTTTGTCACTACCGAGGCCACGGCGGAGATGAAAACCAAGGCCAGTGATATGGGCGCGAAATTCTTAATCGCAAAACCGTTTACACCTGACTCATTCAAATCAACGCTGGGAAAATATATAAACTAGCCAGCAGAATATTTCTGCGTACTGCCAACGGCAAATAGTTTCTGACAACCATGCATTTGCTGTAGATGTTTAACATGCGGCAGGCCCGGGCGGGCATGTATACAATTTATTTTACGAGGTAACACAATGTCCACAAAGCACCCCATACCCGACAAAGATGATCTTCTGCAGATACTTGCCATGCTATATGGTGATGCTTTAAAGCTGGACAAGGGCAGCGCAATACCGACAGATGATGCCAGCAAATGCATGGTCGCAGTCTATGTGAATGACAACAATGAACCTGTCACTGCCTGCATCTGCAACCACGAATTCATCGCATTTGCCGGCGCAGCACTCACCATGATCCCGGCCGGCGGCGCACAAGACGCAGCCAAATCGGGCGACTTCTCAGAAATGATGCTGGGCAATCATCATGAAATTATGAACATATGCTCACGCGTGTTTATGAAAACCAGCAATGCCCCGCATCTGAAACTGGACAAGATTTACAGTAAACCCGCAGAACTTCCCGACGGCGTCAAACCCATTGTGCTAGAGAGTGCAGGCAGGGCAGACTTTACAGTCACCATCCCCGGGTACGGCGATGGTGCAATGTCGTTTCTTTGCACCTGAATCCAGGCCGGGCTTCGGCACCAGCATCGACCTGCAGCCACAAAACATTGTGGCTGCACTGAATCAGACATCGTGTGAATTCCTATATTACGTCACCAGGCTAAAACCGACTACGCCGTAACATCCTCCTCTATTAAACCTGGCTAAACTGAAACGCCCTCAGTCTAAACACCTGTATTCGACGCTTTGGCCTGAATCAAACACTATTTACAGTGTCTGAAGCCAGGCCCATGCAAAACACCGACATTGCACAGCCAAAGCGTGTAAAAAAGATTGCAGTTTGGATGAAAAATGCTTAAACATAGCCAAACACTCGAGTGATCTGGCAATGACGCGATCAGCTTTATTTTTAACCGGTGAGATGACCACTAAATTGCTGGTGCTGGCAGTCAGCGCGGTATTCGCCGGCCTGATAATTATGCAGGCCTACCAGCTCTGGCAAACCACGCAGTCCGCGCCCGCATCGATTGCGGCAGCACCGGTTCGCAACACGTTACCTGTAAAATCCGGGGCTGATGTTCGTCAGCTGGCTGCCTCGCACCTGTTCGGTGACGCACAGGTGGTCGCGCCAGAGTACACCGAGATCAAAGAAGACAAATCCCTCAACCTCACCTTGCGCGGCATCGTTGCCAACCGCGGCGGCACTACCAGCCTGGCTATTATCGAGTCATCCCCAAACAATGAGGAAACGTTTGCGATCGGCGACAGCATTTTCAACAAGGGCACCTTAAATCATGTTGCCGACGACCATGTCATCCTCAAGCGCAGCAATGGCCAGCTCGCCCGCCTGCAACTGCCGGATCAGAATGTCGATGAAACCATCAGCGAAGAATTTCTGCCGCTGGCGCAGCCCGACTACCACGAAGACACACCTGTCGAACCACCCGCTGTTGTTGAACAGGTGACAGAGCCTGAACAAATTGCAGAGCCTGAACAGACAGCAGAACCCGAAATGACGATCGAACAACCCGAAACCCCCGTATTTGAAAACAGTGAAAACGCTGATTCTCAGGTCGAGGAATTCCAGGATCCTCAGCAGGATATCGAATTCCAGCCTTAGGGCGCAGCCGGCAGAAGTTCAATTTGTTTATCAAATTCATGCTGATTTGTGATCCAGGTCACTAAAATGTGGCTTTACTTTCAGTAGCACGCTCTTTACGATTTACAAAACAGCCTGCTAACACTCACGGAGGGCAGCATGAAATCCCTAAATGCACCAAGTTTTCTCACCCGTTTACTGCTTGCTTCCAGCCTGCTATTGCTCGCAGCATCTGCCCAGGCAGCTATTTTCGTTAAATTTGATGGTATCGATGGTGAGTCCAGAGACGACCGTCATCGGGACTGGAGCGACGTGCTTTCAGTCAGCGAAGGCCTCGTCCGGCCGGATAGCGGCGCTGTGGGTTCAACGCGCACGCGCGGAGCCGCGCGCTACGAGGATATCGTCATCAGCAAGGAACTGGATAAAGCCAGCGTCAAGCTGAGAGAGTCTCTCGCCCTGGGCAGGGTTATCCCCAAGGTCGAAATTGAGGTGACTGCTACTTACGGTGGCGCACGCACGACGTATTTCAAGTATGAAATGAAAAACGTAATTATCACCAGTTTCCAGATGAATGCCTCCGGAAATGATACAGCCGGCCCACCCGTGGAAAGCGTCGCGTTAAATTTCGAGGAAATCAAGGTCACTTACACCGAAATAGACGATGACGGTAGTGTTAAGGGCAATGTCGAGTTTATCTATCGAGTCGAAACAGGCATTTAATCCGTCTTCATAGTCTTAAATACTGAGAGTGGGCAGATTATGAACCGCTTACATCGATCTTATTCGCAACAATTGAAATCGCTGGCAGTGCCTCGATCTCACGCAACCGAGGTCTGGTCGCGGCTTGCCATATTACTGTGTGTCACGTTGTTTGCGCTATCGCTGCTCGCCTGTTCTGGCGAAGACCAGGACAGCACAGACACCACGCAGGAAAGCACCACCAAAACCAGTGAAGCTGATGCTTCAGCCGATGATTCAGCCAACCCTGTCAGTTCCAGCAGCACGACAACCGCCACCGCGAGCGAGCCTGCACCGGCCGCTGGCGGTCTCGTATCATTGCCATCTACACCGATTACCAATGCCAACCCCCTGCCCGCACTAAGCGTCAGCGATTATGTTGTCGTCAGTTCGCGCCGCACCGGTCGCACTCGAACTGAATACACGCTGAAAATTAAAGTCGCCAACGCGGGTTCGCAACGTTACGAAAACGTGCTGGCCACGCTGGTCAGTGCACCGGCGCACATCACTGTGATTGATGGCATAGTCAACCTGGACACGGTGCCGCCCAACGCCGTGGTACTGAGCCCGGATACTTTCATCATCGATGTCAACCTCGCGGTCAGCACCAGCTTCGAAGACCTGCTATGGAATTTTGAAGGCGATGTTGCGCAGCCACCGCCGCCACCGCCACCTTCAGGCGGCCCGTCAGCCCCCGGTATTTACATGAGTATCGATGATAATGCGATCCCCGGTGAATCCACCAGCGCATCACATAAAGACTGGATTGTATTATCAGCATTTACCGAGGGCCTGCGCCGCGACAACCTGGGCACTTCCGGCAGCACACGCATACGCAGCTCGTTTGTTTTTGATGGCGTAACAGCTGACAAACTGCTGGACAAGAGCAGCCCTAAACTCAGGGAAGCACTGCTGGACGGCCGCTTCTTCGGCGAAATCAAGATCGATATCATTGCGTCATGCGGTGGCGGTAACTACACCGTGTATGCCATCACCCTGAGTTCTGCGCAGATTGCAGCGCTGTCATTATTCGCAGCCAATGAAACGCCAAACGAAGCAGTCGGCCTGATTTATTCACGCATCGAAACCATGTACACCCCGGTCGAGAACGACTGCACCCTGCTACCACCGGTGTATTCGACCCAGGACGGCAGCCTGTTAGGCC
>JBATHJ010000557.1:0-1713 GCA_049666625.1 Gammaproteobacteria bacterium
ACCGTTGAACGTGCCGATCAAAAAGAAAACGCGAAGCACACAGACGAGTAAAGCGCATGGGTAATGAAATCATACAATGGCTGGATAATCTGCTCGCTGATGTGCCCGGTGTTGGCTACCATCGCAAATCAGATCGTCGCATCCGTATGGACGTGTCTTCTGAAACCCTGCCAACATTGCTCGAACTGTTGCGCGGCCGTGCCAGTTATGTGCATCTTTCGGCCATCACCTGTGTTGACTGGATCAAGGACGGTGAATTTGAACTGGTGTACCACCTCTGGTCATACGAAAACAATACCCTGGTATCCGTGCATACACGCGTACCGCGCAGTCCCGGTGTGTATCTTTCGGTATACGATATTTATCATCCGGCGGCGTTTTTTGAACGCGACATTAATGAAATGTTCGGCCTGTATTTTGAAGGCAGTCCCGACATGGAAAAATTTATTCTCACCGAATGGGACGGCCCGCCGCCGATGCGCAAGGATTTTGACAGCGAAGCCTGGGCACGGCGTAAATTTAATTTCCAGGATTACCAGCCGGAATGGCTAACGAAACTCGAAGAGCAGGGCGGCGGTGTCGCGGTCAGGCCGGAAGACTTGCGTGACAAAATCCGCGCCAGCGAGGCCGACGAATGAGGCCGGAAAATTACCAGTCAAAAAACCATCCGCCGAGCAATGAGTACGAGCTTAACTTCGGCCCGAACCATCCCGGCATCGAAGGCAACTATGCGCTGCAGTTAAAACTGCACGGCGATGTCATTGTCTCGGCCCGCGCTGACGGTGGTTACCTGCATCGCGGTTTTGAAAAACTCATGGAAAACCGGCTGTGGATCCAGAACATCGCACTGGTGCCGCGCATCTGCGTGCCCGATCCTGCGCCGATGGAGCTGTGTTATTCGCTCGCAGTGGAAGAGATTTCAGGTTTTGATGTGCCGCAACGTGCACAATGGATTCGCGTACTGCAGCTCGAGCTCTCGCGCATCTCGGCGCATTTATTTACTTTCGGTGGCCACGCCGCGACCACGGGCATGTACAGCAATATGTACTGGGGTGTGGCGGATCGTGACATTCTGCTCGACCTGTTCGAAGAAATGACCGGCGGCCGGGTGTACAGTATCTATAACATTCCCGGCGGTGTGCGCCGCGATTTGCCCGAAGGTTTCCTCGGTCGCGTTTCATCCGTCATGGATTACATCGAGTCGCGCCTGCCGGATTATGACAACCTGTTTTTTACCAACCAGGTGTTTGTGCGACGTGCCAAAGGTGCGGGTGTAATGAACCAGGAGCAGGCGCTTGAATGGGGCGTGACCGGGCCGAACCTGCGTGCCACCGGGCTGGCATTTGATGTGCGCCGCGATGATCCCTACCTGGTGTACGATCAGCTCGATTTTGAAATTCCCACCGAAGAAGCAGGCGATGCCTGGGCGCGCACCCTGGTGCGTCGTCATGAACTGATGCAGAGCATTCGCATAGTTCGCCAGGTGGTCAAAGCCCTGCCGGATATCGGCGGGCCGATTCGGTGTCCGATTCCCAACCCGCTGGCGTGGAATGTGCCGGCAGGTGAGGCGTATTCACGCATCGAATCATCCAAAGGGGAAACCTGCTACTACGTGGTTTCGAATGGTGGCGATAAACCTTATCGCGTGCACGTACGTGGTCCCTCCAGCATGCATGCTGTGCAGGTGCTGGAAAACCTGGTGACCGGTTGTCG
>JBATHJ010000558.1:0-4335 GCA_049666625.1 Gammaproteobacteria bacterium
GGAAGAAATCATGGTCACCCAACCTGGGCAGGAAAAACAGGATGAAGCACCAGGCTGAAACCGGCCTTTTCCATATGGCAGGGTTTCATCAATATTAACGCGCGATGCTTAAGCCACACATGGCGCAATACTAAAGGATGAATAAATTATGGCACTCGTCAATTTACGCGACATGCTTCATCACGCTTATCAGCACGAGTACGCGGTGGGCGCCTTCGATCTGGTCAGTCTGGAATTTCTGGAAGGCATCATGTCTGCAGCCGAGCGTTGCCGTGCGCCGGTAATTCTGAGCCTGGCGGAATCACATTTCGAGTACTTTGATTTCGAGCTGGTGATGCCCGCGGTGGAAGCTGCCGCCAGGCGTGCCACGGTGCCTGTGGCTATCCACCTGGATCATGGCGAGAGCATGGCATCCGCGCAGCTGGGTATTAAACTCGGCTGCAACGGTATCATGGTCGACTCGTCGTCACACGCGCTCGCCGAAAATATCAAGATGACGCGCGAAGTGGTAGACATGGCACACGCCTGTGGCGTGCCTGTCGAAGGTGAACTCGGTTATGTACCCGGTGTTGAAGGCGAGGATGCTGAACGTCATCCCGGTGAAATCGCCTACACCACTGTTGACGAAGCTAAAGCTTACGTAGAAAAAACCGGCGTGGATTTTCTCGCGGTTTCAATTGGCACGGTGCACGGTCGTATGCAGGGCGAACCCAAACTCGACTTCGAGCGTCTGCAACAAATAAACCAGGTGCTGGGCATACCACTGGTGATACACGGCGGCACTGGCCTGAACGATGCACAGTTTCGACAGCTCATCAGCTGCGGCGTGAGCAAAATCAATTATTACACTGCACTTGCCGACAGCGCAGGCGCTCGTATTCGCGAGAATGCCAACGACGATCAACGCGGCGGATACACGCGTTTAACCAAAGGCGTTAAACAGGCCATCAGCGCTGAAGTCGAACGTTGCATTCGGCTGTGGGGCAGCGCTGATCGTGCCACCGCACTGCTGGCGAGCTGCGCGCCCTGGTCAGCAGTGGAGCACCTGATTATCTACAACGTCAAAGACATTGACGAGAAACAGGTGGATGCCCTGATGTCCCAGGGTCGGCGCATACTCAGCACCATTCCCGGCGTGCGCGAAGTCATCACCGGTCGCGCGGTAAAACAGGATGCAAGCTATCGCTACACCTGGCTGGTGCGCTTCTGTCACTCGGCGGTGATTGACAGCTATCGCGACCACCCCAATCACCAGGCGTTTGCTGACCAGCATTTTCGGCCCGTGGCGGGCGACCGCGTCAGCATCGATTACATCCATGTATAGAACTTGCATATTCAGCTAGTAAGGCAGCAAATCTATTCGAACAACCAGTAATTGATACTCGATTACGCACACAAATGACAGCTGTTATACTGGCGCGCACATGACACTCGACGAATTCATTATCGCTAACGAACCCGACATCCGCCTCGGTTTTTTTCTTGGCATTTTCGGCGTCATGGCGCTGTGGGAGATATTTGCACCACGGCGCAAACTGAGCGTATCGAAAGGGGTTCGCTGGCTGAATAATTTTGGCATCGTGGTACTGAACACTGTGCTGTTGCGTTTGATTTTCCCTGCTGCCGCGGTGGGCATGGCGGCGTTTGCACAGGCCAACGGCTGGGGCATATTTAATTATTACGAGACACCTGCGCTGCTGGCTATTGTTGCCAGCATCGTCATTCTCGACATGGTGATTTACCTGCAGCACGTAATGGTACACGCCGTGCCGGTGCTCTGGCGTCTGCACCGCGTACACCATGCCGATCTTGATTTCGATGTCACCACCGGCGCGCGCTTTCATCCGCTGGAAATAATACTCTCGATGCTGATTAAATTTGCCACCATTGCGGTGCTTGGCCCGCCACTGGTGGCGGTGATCGTGTTTGAAATACTGCTCAACGCCACCTCCATGTTCAACCACAGCAATGCGCGTTTACCGCTGGCGCTTGATCGCGTACTACGATTAATTGTTGTGACACCCGACATGCACCGCGTGCATCATTCGATTGAAGATGACGAAATCAATAACAACTTCGGATTTAACCTGCCGTGGTGGGACCGCCTGTTTGGCACTTATCGTGACCAGCCACGCGGCGGCCACGAAGGCATGACCATTGGCATACGCTCATTTCGTGAACTAAAAGACTGCGGCTGGCTGCCCGGCATGCTCAGCATCCCGTTCCGCGGAAAAATTCACGACTACGTGATCAACCGCCGGCAGTGGCACGAAGATGAACACTAGCCTGCGGATTCTCGCAGGCATTTTATTGCTGGGTGCGATCAGCCTCGCGGTGATTTACCGCGATCAGTTCGATATTGATGCAATACAGCAATGGCTGGATGATGCCGGCGCACTGGCGCCGGTGATATTCATCCTGGTGTACGCGCTCGCCACGGTGCTGTTTTTGCCGGGCTCGGTGATCACGCTCGCCGGTGGTGCATTGTTTGGCCCGGTGTACGGCACGCTGTATAACCTCGCTGGCGCCACGCTCGGCGCCAGCCTCGCCTTCCTGCTGTCGCGCTACCTCGCCGCCGACTGGGTGCGTAAAAAATCCCGCGGCAAACTCGAACAGCTGATTGCCGGCGTCGAAAAAGAAGGCTGGAAATTTATTGCGTTTGTACGACTGGTGCCGTTGTTTCCGTTTAACCTGTTGAACTATGCACTCGGACTGACGCGCATTCCGCTGTTACAATACGCCCTGGTCAGTTTTATTTTTATGTTACCCGGCGGCGCCGCGTACACGTATCTCGGCTATCTCGGGCGTGAAGCTGCCAGCGGCGGTGAATCGCTGGTGCAAAAAATCATTATTGGTATTGCGCTGCTCGCGATGGCGATATTCCTGCCGGGATTTATCAAGCGCATGCGTGCGCCCGCAGCAACCAGACCACAGGACACATTATGAAACGCGCTTTGTTACTCTTACTCGCCGGCATTGTAAGCACACAGGTACTGGCCATGGCTAAAACCACCAAACCCTACGACCCGCCACAGTGGCACGATAATGCAAGCGCAGAAAAAGATGCCGCGTATGCACTCGACAACGACGACACACGATTACTCGCCTACACCACGCGTGGTGTAATGGTCCCCGGGGTTGAAGCCACAGAAAAAAACCAGCTCAGCGAAAAATGCGGCCTGCGCATGATGCCGGGCTTTGGTGACGTGGTACGCAGCGATGCACAGCTGGATAAAATGAAAACCATGCGCGCCTATGCCGAAAAATACAACCAGCTGGTTGCACCGCATTGCCGTAAAGACAAAGAATAATGGCGCAACCGCAGAGGCGCAGAGGACATAGAGAAAACTTTTTGTGTAAAAAACTACTGCCTGACATCTGGTCATACATGATGTGGCGTTGTATTTGGTGGACTAGGTAGGGCGGGCATTGCCCGCCACAAACCTCGTGAAAGAATTCCAGGTTAATTCAAAAATAAAAATGTCAGGCATCACTTGCGGGTAGTTATGCGCTGCGTAGTGAAGACAGATGGCGGGCAATGCCCGCCCTACCTGTAGTCTTCTTTAACCTTCATACGTTTTTCTCTGCGTCCTCTGCGCCTCTGCGGTTGCGCCTTAATTTTTTAGTTTTAAAAATTACACACACCCAGTAGGCTTCGGCAAACCACCATACTTGGTGATCGGCTTCATCGGTCCTGACATCCACTGCTTGAACAGCACTTTCTGGTCGGCCTCGATATACTTGGCAAACTTGCGGATCGGCGGCACGGTGGCGTGCTCTTCGAAATACTCGCGCGCTTTCAGAACCTGGTTCCACTTGTCATCATCCAGCTCGACACCGTCTGCTTCGGCCATGGCGCGGCCGATTTCCGGCGTCCAGGCATTCATGTCGACCAGGTAACCGTCACCGTCGCGTTGTGGGATTTCTGTACTCATTTTATTGCTCCTGTCCGCAGCTAAAGTGCAGACGCATGTAATATGGTGGCATTTCTAGCTTATTCAAGCGAATGCGAATAAATAGCGCCAGACTCATCAGTTTAACGCCGCACAGATGCCAATAAAAGCTGCTCTACACGGGGTTTTTCACGTAGCAGGGACAGTCGTGACAGCAGCAACAGCAACAAACCTGCAAATCCCATTGAACCACCGCCGCCGCCACCGGTGCTGACATTAATAGCCAGGGTGTATGGACTCGCCTGAAACGAAGTGTCAAACGCTGTTACCAGTAAAAAATAGCTCTCACCCGATGCTAGAGCCGCACTAAAACTTTCAGAAGTTGCGAATGAACTCTCGCTCAATTTGATTTGATTGAAATTCGAATCATAAAGATATAAAT
>JBATHJ010000559.1:0-3007 GCA_049666625.1 Gammaproteobacteria bacterium
GTGCAGGCCAAGCACCAGGATCGGTAAACCGACCAGAAGCATGAGATAGACATCCATATCAGCACGTTGCCAGTACACTTTGAGCAGGTGAGCGATGGCATAGCAGCCAAAGATCACCATGAAAATATCCCAGAAACCGAAGCCTGTATGCAGGATGCTGCCGATATCGGGTAAAAAGAAAATACCCGTGCCGAGCAGTGCAACCACCAGTAGCACCCGTTCAACAGGTTTATTCACCGTGCCTACGTATCGATGGTTGAAGAACACCATGGTGATAATTGTCCAGCCAAAGGTACACATCATCAGGGCTTCCCAGGTGATGGCGGAAACAGGAATACTTGATACAGTTAGATTGAGGTTGTGTACCACCCAGAAAAAAAGTTCGAGTGCAAATAATCCATAAACACTGTCCTGCGGTCGAGCCAGCCAGAATATAAATACAATCAGCATCATCACAGTCATGGCCATGTTGACCCATTCGATCAGATCGACGCGGACAAAATATTTCCACGCATACGCCGCCTGCAGGTCGTCAGCCGGTGCCAGGTATATGTTATCGAGCAGGCCCTGCTCATGATAAGAGGCTTTCACCCTGATATCGATCTGGTTGTTGCCCGGGTGAAGCAGCTCGGATGAAAACCGAAATAGCAGGGGTTCGTTATGATGACGTGATACCGGTTGATCAAAAGACCCGCCCTGACCAATCCAGATGTTATTGATGTAAACAGCCGCGTTGTGTGTCACTGATGGCAGATAAACTGCCCAGACATCAGTCGATAGATCATCAATTGGGATGACACTGCGATACCAGGCCTGGTCAGACGTTTGTTCACTCTTGTACCAGTCATCTGGCAGCAGACGATTTTCCCAGTTGAGATTATTGAGTGACTCGGGTGTTACTGCATCACTGGCCTGGTAGCTGATGTCTGTGAGTGCGCCCTGTTCAGGATAAGGAAATAATTTTAGCGGATTAATGAGTACAAAATAATTCACCGCCAGCCAGTAAAAAAACAGTGCGACTAATAAAACCACTTTCCTGTTGTTTGTCGGCATTGAGCGGCTCAGGGAGTATCGAAGTCACCATACTAGGGACGCGGCTGGAAAATCGCAACCGGTATGCGCAATAGCCGGTTCGCTCAGGTTAACAGGCCCAGTTTGATAGCCTCATGCAAGGCTTCTGTCCTGCTGTTTACCTGTAATTTTGTATAAATGTTCTTGATATGTGTCGTTACCGTGTAATAGCTGATGCTCAGCTTCTCTGCGATTTCCCTGGATGAAAATCCCTGGCTTACGAGGGTGAGGATTTTTTTCTGCCGCTCGGTTAATGCTTCGGGCAGGGTGTTCTCGTCTACGGGGGGCGACTGAAACTTTTGTAACATCAAACGCGCAATGACCGGGCTAATCGGTGCGCCGCCATTCATCATGGAGAGAATAGCGTCGGTAATTTTTTGACTGTGGTCGTGTTTATGGATATAGGCCCTGGCCCCGGCCTGCAGCGCCTCGAATACCGTGTGCTCATCCTGAAACCCCGAGATCACCATGGCTTCACAATCGAGATGCTGTATTTCAATCGATTTGATTATATCTATGCCTGAGCCATCAGGCAGGCCAATATCAGTGAGCAGGATATCAGGTTTATAGCGTGTTAGTGCCACCAGCCCTTCGGCCAGGGTGCCGCAGGCATGGCGTAACTCAAAGTCTGCATGATCCAGCAGCAGCTGTGACAGTCGCTCGCGAATTTCGATATCGTCTTCAACCAGCGTGACTGTGTAGTTCGGCATTGTTTCTCAACTGAGTT
This sequence comes from Gammaproteobacteria bacterium, assembly GCA_049666625.1. Classification (GTDB taxonomy): domain Bacteria; phylum Pseudomonadota; class Gammaproteobacteria; order SZUA-229; family SZUA-229; genus JASBSR01. The sequence goes on from JBATHJ010000559.1 coordinate 1,799, forward strand.
TTATTATTAAAGGAAGCTCTGAGTAATTCATCCATGAATTATCAAAGCACGAAGAAGGTAACTATGATTTTCCCTTCTTCTCCATATTCAATTAGTTAAGGTCATTGTAGTGGCAGCACATCCATGTGCTGCGGAAACTCTGAATAAATCAGAGTTTCCTTTAACATTGTATTCCTGGTATGGCCCGCTACGCATACCAAGTTTTTGGTATATGTCACTTGCCGACTGATAAATACAATACAGCTAAACCGATCTAATACCCTCCTGGGCATGGGTAGTCAAATATTATGCTGTCAGACAAATTGAATGAGGAGCAGGGAAATGAATAAAATCTTGGTGGTGATTGCGTTATTAACGACAGGTTTGAGTACGAATGCATCTGTCATTATAGGCAGTGGTGAGTCGTTCTCTACATCGTTTCAGCTAATTTCTGATGGTGATGTATTCAAAGAAACGGATGCGTTCTGGGAAGTTAACCTGGTGTTCAGCGCAGGCCCGGTCGATGCAGCCGATATCGGGCTGACATTATTTGAAAACTCTGATGGCACTGGCCAGCTCGCGTCTGGCGCGTTTGGGTTTTCCAATTTTGACCAGGTGTTATTTTCAGGTGAGCTGGGATACTTTGAGGATCATGATGGCAGTCTCACGGTTACCAATACCGGCGCCGGCAGCGTCGAACTGACTGAAATTTTCGTGGCGAATTTTTCAGGCACGCTCAATCCCAGTGCTGTCGCATTTGCGACAATCCTTCCTTCTGGTACAGCTGTCGCTGCAGTACCAGTACCCGCAACGGGCTGGTTGATGTTTTCGGGTCTGTTGGGACTGGTGGGCGTATTTCGGCGCAATCTGCGCCAGCCACTACAATAGCTCAATGCTGTTACAGCGATGATGGAGCTCAGGCCTGATGGCTGAACAAGGCGCAGTATTCCGATAGTATCGAGACACAAAAAAGGCCCGAAAGGGCTTTTTTTTTGCCGTTGTTCAAGTCTGACAGTGTTGTCGACTTGCTGTTAAATGCCCTTGATTTCGGCTTCATATGTTCTCATGCTGGCGCTGCTCACGCTACTTATAACCTCCTTTCCCTGCTGGCGATCAGCATGCGGCCGTCTATTATTACTTCATACCGATGTGGTTGCTATAAGGCTGCTGGATGTGTGAAATCAGTCAACTGGATGAATATTCGATGACGGGCGCAAAGCCCTGTCTGAC